>CAYFYD010000084.1:0-11897 GCA_964347195.1 uncultured Ectothiorhodospiraceae bacterium | reverse complement strand
CATTCATCGGCGGCTACGCCAGGAACACTCGGAAGTCGATGTCGGGCGCTCGTCCGGGCATCCGGGCCCGTCACTTCCGCGCCCCCTCCCGTCACTCCCTTGATGAGCGGGAGTCCATCCTCCTCCCCTCATTCCCGCACCACCTCCCCTCATTCCCGCATTCCCTTCCGTCATTCCCTTGGTGAGCGGGAATCCATTCCGGTCAACGATCCCCGAAACTCGAGTTTTGAAGCGCCTTGGCGAGGCACGGCCGGATCGCAGCATGAAATGCCCTTGGGCCCGTGCTCCCCGCCGGGAGCGTCGCGCCGTCGTTGCGGGGAGTCCCGCCGGGGTGCGAGTGCCTGCTGGCCCGCATTTCTCAGCGAGCTACGTGAGCTGCGGGCGTCGCGCCGTCGTTGCGGGGAATCCCGCCGGTGCTTCGCCCGCTGCCGGGGCGCGAGCGCCTGCTAGACTTCGCCCGCCGCGAGGTCGGGAGGTGCCGCATGTCGATGGTGAGCTTGGGCGAAGTCGATCTCTGCTATGAACAGCAGGGTGAAGGGCCGGACATCGTGTGGATTCCGGGAGGTGACCAGCGCGGCATCGACTTTGCCGAGCAGTACGAGTCCTTCCCCGACTTCCGCAACACGGCATTCGACCCGCGAGGCGTGGGAGAGACCCGGAGCCGGGTGCCCCCGCCGTGGACCATGAAGCAGCTCGCGCGAGACTGCGCGGAGCTGATCCGCGCGGTCTGCGATCCCCCGGTGTTCCTCACCGGCCTGTCGATGGGTTCGCTCATCGTCCAGCAGGTCGCGATCGACTATCCGGAGCTGGTCCGGGTCGCGATCCCGATGGGTACCGGAGGGGGTCTGGGAGGCTTCCCTTTCGACTGGATGCGCGCGGAGATCGAGTTCCGGCGCGCCCGCAGTACCCTCAGCGGTCCGATGGCGGTGCACCACTACGCGGTGTTCATGTATCCGTCCGAGGTGCTCGGCGACGAGAAGCTGTGGCAGAGGTGCAGCAAGTACGTGAAGCGCGCCTACGAGCTCCGGGACGGCGACATGCTGATCGCCCAGTGGGAGGCCTGCCTCACCTACCGCGACTTCCACCGCCTTCCCGAGTGCCGCGTCCCGATGCACGTCATTGCGTTCAGCCAGGACTGCCAGACCCCGCCCCCGCATGGGCGTACGGTAGCGGAGGCGGCCGGGGACGGGCACTTCCATCTCCTCGAAGGGCTGGGCCACGTCTCGCTGCTCGGGCACCGTCCCGAGGCGGTGAGCGACAAGATCCGGGAGATCGTCTCCGGCTATCTGTGAGCGCATCCGCTCGCGGACCCGCCCCCCGCACGGCAATTCAAGGGGGGCGTGGCCGCCACGGACCGAGTGCGGGCGGCGGGCCTTGCGCGAAACGCGCAACGTCGGCGACCGGGCCGTGCCCCGCGTCGCGCGCCCCGCATCAGGCGGTGCTCCGGGGTCGGGAAGCGCTGCGGTCGCGCGGGCGGGCGCGGCGCTCAGGCCGCGGGCAGGTGCGTGGGCAACGCGTCACGCAAGGGCTCGATGAACTCGAGCTCGATGCCGCAGCATCCGCCGATGATCTGCACCCCCTGCGAGACCCATTCTCCGGCCTGGACCACGAACTCCTCCGGCGTGACCTGTGTCTCCTCGCTGGTGTTGCGGTAGGTGTCCACGTAGTCGCGGCGGTCCGCCTCCGGGTAGATGCCGATCGGGCCGGACCACTCGGACCGGACCAGGGGCAGCGTGGTGTTGGTGGCTTCGATGGTGGAGTGAAAGACGTTCACCACGGTGCCGCCGAGGGCGGCGAGCTCATCGAAGCGGGTGTGGAAGGACTCGTTGGAGGTGTATCCCACCTTGACGGGGTCTTCGCCTTCTTCCAGGCGGGTCTTGAAGCCCATCCACACCGGCAGGCCGGTCGAGAGGCACGCTTCGATGACCCAGCGGCGCTGCTCGGAGCTCCCGGTCGCCTCGGCGAGCAGGAAGTCGACGCCCCCTTCGGCGAGGATCTCCGCCTGCTCCCGCAGGTTGTTCCGTGCCTGGCGGTCGGTCAGCTCGGCGTGGTTCCTGAAGTAGTACAGGTCCTGCCACCCCTCCTCGGCGCCCGCGAGCAGACCGAAGTTGGAGACCGACCCCGCGATGTAGACGGGACGCTCCTTCGCGCACCGATCACGGGCCTCCTGCGCGAGCATCACCCCGCGCAGGTTCAGCTCCGCCGTCATGTCCGCGAGCCCGATCGGATCCAGGTTGTGCCGTGCGCTCGGATAGGTATTGGTGGTGATGATGTCGACCCCCGCCTCGACGTAGCGCTCGTGCATGCGCCGCACCGTATAGGTGTAGTCCTTGAGCGCGATGCCGGCCCAGGCCCGGTCGCTCAGCGGCACGCCCATCTTCTGGAGCTGGGTGCCGACAGCACCGTCGAGCAGGATGACCTCGCGATCCTCGATGCGTCTCGCCAATGCAGCGTAATCGCTCACGTGAGTGTCCTCTCGGGGGTGAAGGCACGCATGTTGCGTGAGCGCCTCCGGCTGCGCAAGCGGCAGCCGGAGCGCCTCTTTCAGCCTGCACTTCCCGGCTTCAGGGTGCATACTAGACTCGCCCATCGGGGCGCGAACGCGCTGCGCTCCGAGCTTTCCAGACAACGGGAGGAGAACGAGAAATGACGAAGACCGGACACGGCGTCAAACGGCGCGACTTCCTCAAGACCGGTGCGGCGGCCGCCGGCACCTTGGCGGTGGGGACGTATCTGCCGCGCGTGTGGGCGGCGGAGCCGCTCCGGGTCTCGGCCTACGGGGGCTACTTCGAAGACTCGCTCACCGAGTATGTCTACCCCGAGTTCACCAAGGAGAGCGGCATCGAGATCGAGTCGGTGAGCCAGCCCGGCGGCACGGGGTGGTTCACCAACATCGACACCGCGGTCAAGGCGGGGGGCGCGCCGCCGACCGACGTCACCATGACCGGAGGGCAGGGTCCGCTGCGCTTTCCCCATGTCTTTCAGCCCCTCGACGAGTCGCGCCTGCGGCACCTCCCGAACGTGCCCGACTACTTGGTGACCCGCGACGGGGGCGGCGTCCCGATCGCGGTGCCCGCGCTCGCCTGGTACATGATCTTCGTCACCAACACCGAGGTCTACCCGGAGGCGCCGGAATCCTGGCGGGACCTGTGGCTGCCGAAGTACGAGGACTCGCTCGGCATCCCGTCGGAGCCGGATGCGAGCTACATGCTCGACATCATCGCGCACACCTGGTTCGACGGCTCGCAGATGCTCGCCGAGCGCGACGGCCTCATGACCGCGCTCGAGAAGCTCGCGGAGCTCAAGCCCAACGTGAAGCTGTGGTACCGGGACGAGGGTCAGTTCCAGTCGCAGTTGCAGCAGGGCGAGACCCCGGCCGGCATGTACTACCACGACGTCACGCTCCTCGCGATCGCGGACGGCTTTCCCCTGCGCTCGACCTTTCCCAGGGAGGGCGGGGGGATCGACTTCGGCTCCTGGGGTCTCGTGACGGGCTCTACACAGGGCGACGCTGCGCACGTGTTCATCGACTACTGCTGCCAGGGTCAGGTGCAGGCCGACATCTCCCGGGCGATGGGGGTGGCGCCCGTAGTGGACCGCGAGCACATGGACCTGAGCGACGAGGAGTTCGCCGCGGTCTCGAGCGACATTCCGCCGATCGTCCCCTTGTACGAGACCTACGTGAGGAACGGGGACTGGATCAACGAGACTTGGGCGAACATGCTGAGCAGTTGAGCCACCCGCGATTCGAGGGCTCCCCCCGGTTCGGAGAACAGGGGGGAGCCGTCCCCCGATGCCCGGCCTCGAGCTGAGATCCGTCTCGAAGCGCTTCGGGCCGCTCAGCGCGGTCGAGGCGGTCGATCTCGGCCTCCCGGCGGGCAAGTTCATCTCCTTCCTCGGCCCCTCGGGCTGCGGCAAGACCACGTTGCTTCGCCTGATCGCGGGACTGGAGACGCCGAGCGCCGGCCGGGTGGTGCTGGACGATCGGGACATCACCGCACTGCCCACCCACCAGCGCAACATCGGCATGGTGTTCCAGTCGCTCGCGCTCTTTCCCCACCTCAACGTCTGGAACAACATCACCTACGGGCTGCGGATCCGCGGGATGTCGAAGCCCGAACGCCGCCGCCGGGCGGGCGAGCTGCTCGAGATGGTGCGCCTGCCCGGAGTGGAGGAGCGCGACATCAAGCAGCTCTCGGGCGGTCAGCGGCAGCGGGTCGCCATTGCCCGCGCGCTCGCGCTCGAGCCGACGCTCTTCCTTCTCGACGAGCCGTTGTCCGCCCTCGACGCGAAGCTCCGCGAAGAGATGCAGGTGGAGCTGCGCATGCTCCAGGAGCGCCTGGGGATCACCACCATCATCGTCACCCACGACCAGCGCGAGGCGATGACGATGTCGGACCTGGTGGTGGTGATGAGCACCGCCCGGGTGCAGCAGGTGGGGCCGCCGCTCGAGATCTATCGCAGTCCCGCCACCGCCTTCGTGGCCGACTTCATCGGCAGCAGCAACCTCGTCGATGCCCAGTGCGTGGACCCGACGACGGTGCGTATCGGCGGCTCCGAGTTCAGGGTGCCGTCGGTGCCGGAAGAGGCCCGGGCGGGCGACGCGCTGACGCTCACCATCCGTCCGGAAGATGTGCACATCCTTCCTTCCGGCGCCGGCGCTCCGAACCGGCTGCCGGGCCGGGTCTCCTTCGTCCGCGACGTGGGGGCGAGCGTCGAGCTCTTCGTGCGCTGCGGCGATGTCGAGGTGGTGAGCATCTCCGCGCCCAAGGACCGGCCGGAAGCCCGTCCCGGCAACGAGGTCATGGTGGAGCTGCCGGCGCAGTCCTGCGTCGTGGTGCGCCGATGAGCGGGCAGGCCGGCCGGCTGGTGCTCACCGGCCTTCGCAGCGAGGGCGCCGGGACGCCGCGGCGAGCGGGGCACGGACCGGGAGAGGCTGGAGGCACGGTGGCAACCATGTTGGAGTGTCCCGAGGGAGTACGCCCGCTCGGCGCCTCGTCGTCGGCGCCCGCAGCAGGAGGCGAGTGAGCCATGCAGGTCAAGCCCCGGGGGATCCTGCCGCACCTGCCCTTCGCCTACCCGGCGATGATGCTCGGGTGCTTCTTCCTCGTCCCCTTCGCGATCATGGTGGTGGTGAGCTTCTTCCACCGCCCGGAGAGCGGGGTCGGAACCTACGAGGTGGGGTTCGAGCTCACGCACTACCTGCGTTTCTTCTCGCCGCTCTTCGCCCGGCACATCCTGGTCACCATCGAGCTCGCCGCGGTCGCGGCCGTACTGAGCGTGCTCGTCGCCTTTCCGTTCACCTGTTTCCTGAGCCGCTTCGGCCGCCGCCCGCAGATCCTGGCCCTGGTCTTCATCCTCTGCGTGCTGTCGCTCTCCGAGGTCATCGTCGCCTATTCCTGGTCGGTGCTGCTGTCGCGCAGCGCCGGGATCTCGAACTTCCTCGTGTGGCTCGGCCTGCTCGCCAAGCCGACCTCGTGGACGCCCGGCTATGCGGCGGTGCTCTTCGGCCTGACCTACTTCAACCTCCCCTTCGCGGTACTGATCATGTATCCGCAGTGCACGCGCCTCGACACCGAGATAACGGAGGCGGCGCGCACGCTGGGTGCCTCGCCGCTTCGCACCTTCTTCACGGTAGTAGTGCCGATGCTCTGGCCCACCATCCTGACCGCGGCCATCGTGCTCTTCGTGTTCACCATGGGCGCCTTCGTCACCCCGCAGTGGCTGGGCCGCCCCCAGCACTGGATGTTCGCGATCCTGATAAGCGATCAGGCACTGAGCCGCGGCAACCTGCCCTTCGCATCGGCGCTGTCGATGTTCTTCATGGCCATCACCCTCGCCCTGGTCGCGCTGACGGTGCGACTCGGCCGGCGGAAGCTCGAACGGTGATCTCCCGCATCGCCCGCAACGTGTTCTGCTGGCTGGTGGTCCTCAGCCTGAGCCTGCCCCTCTTCATCGTCGCGGGAGTATCGGTCAACGAGAAGAAGCTCATGTTCTTCCCCCCGCGCGGGTTCTCCATGCGCTGGTACGAAGAGATCTTCACCAGGAGCGCGTGGTTCGACTCCCTGATGACGAGCCTCGCCATCGCCACCTTCGCGGGTCTCCTCGCCCTCTCGATCGCGCTGCCCGCCGCGTACTTCCTGTGGCGCTACCGGGTCTTCTACGCGAAGCTGCTGTTCAGCATCGGCCTGATGCCTTTTGCGCTGCCGCCGGTGATCACCGCGCTCGGAATGCTCATGCTGTGGGTGCCGCTCGGTCTCGCCGCCAGCATCCACGGCCTCGCCCTCGCGCACGGCGTCTTCCTGGTGACCCTGCCGCTGGTGATGATCTCGCTCGGCCTGGAGTCCATCGACCGCGAGATCGTCGAAGCGGCGGAGACGATGGGGGCGAGCCCCTCGCGCACCTTCAGCACCGTGATCCTGCCGATGGTCCTGCCCTACATGTTCGCGGGCTACGCCTTCGTGTTCGTGATCAGCATGAACGAGTTCATCATCTCCTTCTTCATCGGGCAGTTCTCGCTCGCCACCCTGCCCGTGAAGATCTTCTCCTCGCTCCGCTCCGGCTACACCCCGACCATCGCCTCGGTGTCCGTGCTCTTCATCCTGCTCGCGGTGGTGGTGTTCAGCCTCGTCGCGAGATTCGGCGATCTGCCCCGACTCCTCGGAGCCTGGACGCCCAGGGAGCGCTGAGGCCGGCATTCCGGAGCTGGGTCCTCGCACCCGCGGCGGCGGTCGAGGGGGCTCGCCCTGCGCACCGGCTCGGGTCTCCCCGCCGGCGTCGCGGCGGCTCCGGACGCGCGCCGGGTGGGAGCGGCGATGCCTTACAATCTCGGCATGATCCCCCCGGAAGAGAGAGACGCGGGGCTGTACGCTGCGATTGGCGGAGTGCTGGCCGGTGTGTCCGGCGTCGCTGTCGCACTCGTGTTCGGATCCTTCGTGCGTGGACGCCCGCACGACAGGAGCGATGTGGACGTGGCGGTCGGATTCGGGCCCCACCGGCGGCCGACGGCTCGAGAGATCGGTGCGATCGTTTCCCGGTTCGAAGAGGCCGCCGGGCGCCACGTCGACCTCATCGTCCTCGACGAGGCTCCTCCCGGCCTAGCCTACCGTGTGTTCCGAGACGGAGTGGTGGTGATGGTGCGGGATCGCGCCGCGCTCGTCGAGCGGAAGGCCCGGGCAATCCTCGAGTACCTGGACTACCGGCCCATCGAAAAGGCGTTCAGCGAGGCGGTCCTGGCGCCGCGTGCGCCGTGATCGACCGCGTGCGTCTCGCCCGGCGGATTGCGGCGGTGCGCGATGCTGCGGACCGCATCCGCGAGGTGCTGCCGGAGCGCTCCGAGGCATTGACAGCGGATCGGACGACGCGGGAGATAGTGGTCCTCAATCTCTTGCGCGTTGTGCAAGGCGTGTCCACGCCTTCCCCGACGGCGCCCACTTCAAAGGTGCACGACGGAAAGTGAGTCACCCAGTGATTTGCGGGCGATGTTCACAAGGTGCTGATGGTGGGTGAAGAAGAGCACCTGTGTCCTCCTGGCCAGCTCTCCCAGCACCTCGAACCCGGCACCAGCCCGGTCGTTGTCGAAGTTTACGAAGAGATCGTCGGCGATGAAGGGCAGCGCATCCGCGCGGTCCAGGTAGTGCTCCATGGAGGCGACACGTAACGCAAGATAGAGTTGATCCGTGGTTCCTGTGCTCATGCCGGGGACGGGCACGACCTGGTTGTCCGGCCTCAGTCCGGTCAGGTACGGTCGATCCTGGCTATCATAGTCGACGCGCAAGGCACTGAAAGACCCACCGGTAATGGTCTTGAAGAGCTCGCCTGCCCTTCTCAGCAGCGGATCCTGTTTCTCTCGCCGGTAGCGGTCGATCGCCCATTGCAAAAGCAGGGTTGTTCCGCGCACACGGACGTAGCGCTCGGCGACCTGGCGTATCTCGGCAAGGGCTTCCTGCCGGTCTGCTTCGGCGCGTGCGGCGGCATCGTCGCCGCCTATCGCCTGGAACGCTTCCCTGGTCTGCGACAGGGTTTCAACCGCGGCGGTCCACTGCCTGCGCAACTCGTGCTGCGCAGCGGTGTTCGTCTCTTCCTGCGCCGCAATCCGGTCAACGTCGATGGCGGCGCATTCCTCGACCAGCCGGTCAACCGGCAGACCGTCGCCTTCCTGCGCGAGAGTCGTGAGGGTCTCGTCCAACTCTTGCTGCAAGGCACGGAGCGTGTCGGATCGTTCTATGGGTTTCTTGAGATCGTCCATCGTGCCGACACCGGCCGCGTCCTCAAGATGTTTCACTGATTCGCGTGCTTTCCGGCGAGCCTGCTCCATCTCGGTAATCTGCGCCTCGAGCTTGCCCACTTCTTTCTTCTTGCTTGTCTGACGGTCGCGGATACGCGTCGCTTCGTCGAGGCGCCTCTTGACTTCAGATACCGCATCGTCCGCCGTAGCGCTTGAGAGGTCTTCGGTCAGCTTCTGCACGAACTCGGCCACGACGGATTCGAAGTCGGCGATGTCCTGATTGATCTTGTCGATCCGCTGATGACGGAGATCGTTGATTCGAACTGCCTTCTCACGCATGTGCTCGATTACGTCGAGCTGAGCGGCTACCGCTTCCGGCTGCGAGTCGGTCGCGAGTCCGAGAGCGGACAGAGCGACCGACCACTGGCCTTGCCATTTCGACCACGCCTCTTTCGCGTGGCCGAGCGCGCGCCCGCACCGCTTGACGTCCACTTCTGCGTCCCCAACTTCTTGTTGTAGCTGCGCTCTGGTTTGAGCGCGTTGTTCGTGGTCCCGCCTTATCCGATCCGCGTGCTCCAGGATCACGGGCAGGGCGTCGTTTTCCAGTTTGGTCCGATCGATGGCCAATGCCACCAACTCGGCGAGCAGACCTTCCCTGGCTTGGCGCTCTTCTGTGAGCAGGGTTTCCAGGGCGCTTACCGCTTCCGCACGGCGTTCGAGGGCCTCCAGCAAGTCATCGCGAGCATCCAGCCATTCCAACATGGCATCGGGTCCAAGGGGTGCAACCGGTGCGCCCTCCCACATGGTCAGCCATTGGCGGTCGAGGCCCTCGCCTTCGTCTTCGATCTTCTCTTTCTGTATGCACAGCTCGGCTAGCCTCTCTTCATTTGAGTCGATGCCACGGGATATCTCGGCCAGGCGGGCGGTCGCTTCGGCTCTGTCGAAGCGCCGGTCGGCCAGTGCATCGGCGGACTGCATCGCCCGCTCGAACGACCCGGGGATATCGCGCAGTGCGTCGGCGCAGGCGCGTGCTTCCTCGTCGGGGATGGGTGTATGTTCGATGTACCGGTGCTGCACCAGTCTCCAGAGTCGGTCCCGGCCGTCCCGCGCGTGGCGTAGTTCGTCTGCCGACACCGCACCCTCGTCCTGAACGATTCTCTCCAACGCTCTTCGGTCTCGGGCAAGGTCTTGCTCGACCGCTGCGACGCTCTGGCCGGTCTCGCGGGTCCGCCGCTCCCAATCCTGAACCCGGTCTCGATGCCGCTGCACCTCCGCCTGAGCCGGTACGCGCATCGTCGCGGCGTCCTTTTCGTCCGGAAGGCTCGGGTGCAGCGCCTCGAGTCGGCGGCGGACGCGCTCTTGTGCGTCCTCGACCCCTTGTCTCGCAGTGTGCAGGCGGCCGGCGACGTCCCCACTCTCTCGAATCGACTTGACCACCGCTTCCAATCCCGAGACGTCCCTAGCTTTTCCCACGGCGTCAAGGCGTTTCTGCAGCTCGGCGCGTTTCGCCTCTGCCTCTTTCAGGGCTTCTCTTCTGTTCGAGACCTCCGCGGCCAGTTCGCCATGCCGGCCGACAAGGGAGCGCACCACGCTGACCTTGGGGCGCGCCGGCATGCGATCGATCAGCGTGCTGACCTTCTCCGCCCTCCAGTCCAGATCGGAGGCCAGAGAGCGAAGCTCTCTCTCGGCGGCGCCGAGTTCCGCACGGCGCTTCGGCAGGTCGGCCTTTTCGCTCCGAATCTCGATGCGGCGCTCATGCAAGTACTGCACGTCGTCCGCATGCAAGATCAGCCGCTCGTCGCAAACGAGGCTCTCCAACTCCTTGCGCGCCGTTTGCGCTTGACCGGAGAGCGTATCAATCCGAACCGACAGATCAGACTCCTTTCTCTCCGACTCCTCGAGGATCTGCCGCGCGTCCTCCGGCAAGACGACAACCTCTCCCAACGCCTCGATCCGCTCGTCCAGCTCAGTCTTGTGTCGTATGTGGCGATAGACCCTGCGGATGCGGTTGATCTTTCGGCCTTCGGCAGACGCCTTCTCGAAGTCGGCCTCGATCTCCGCGTAGTCTTCCTGAGCCTTCTCGAAGCCCCGCTTCCGCTCCAGCCACTTTTCCGTGCTCAGCGTCTGCTCCCGGAGCCTTGTGCGCGCGTCCTGCAGCTTGTCGTCAGCCTGGTAGTACTTCCTGCGTACCGCCCGTCGCGGCGCCCAGAGCGCATCGGCTTCTTTCGAGAGCTGCGCGAGGCGGTCTCGCAGGTTCTCGATTCCGGTTCCCGCGGAGAAGATCGTCTGGCCGACCTCGCCCTCCGCCTCCAGGATCTCCCGGCCGCCCATTTCGAGCCGAACGTGGTCGAGGCTGAACATCCGCTGGAAGGACGAGCGATCAACGCCGGCCAGGAAGGGGTTCAGCGCCCCCTCGCCGCCGGCTGCCGGCGAGTCGTCGGCGCCAAGGAGGGTGTCCCTCCTGCCCTTCCGGCGAACCACCTCTATAGACGCTCGCGTATTCTCGACGAGGGCGCCGATCCGCATGCTGGAGTAGTCGTGTAGAAAGCCGTAGGGGGAGCGCTCCGGGACGCCGAAGAGCAAGTCTTCAATCGCGCAGAGCGCGGTGGACTTTCCCGCCTCGTTGGGGCCGAAGATGACGTGGAGATCGATGCCGGCGGGCGGGAGCTCGAACGAACAATCCGTAAAGTGTCCGTAGCGGAGAAGGTCGAGGCGCCGCAGCCGCACGGTCAACCGTCCTCCGCGCGATTCTCGCCGCTGGCTTTGACCTCCGGTTCGACAATCAAACGAGCCGAGAGGTAGGGCGTGACCTCGGCGATCATCCTGGCGTACTCGCCGTCGTAGACTGCCTTCACGGCGGTGTCGTCGATCTCCACTCGCGCCTCGTGGGGCAGCCCGCGGACCATCCGGCCGATATGGTCCTGAAGCTTTTGCAAGAAAGCGGGATCGTTGCCCGCATCGGGTAACATCCGCAGCAGCTCGCCGACCGCGTCTTCACGTTCCGCGAGGTCGCCCGGGCCGGTCTCCGACTCCGTTGCGACCACGACCTTTTCTACCCAGGCCACATCGTCCCCGAGTCCCAGGGCACTCGATCGTGCTTCGGCGAGAAGATGGTCCTCCGCGGCCAGGAGCTGCTCGTGGATCCCCGTGCGGCCTTCAAGATGGACGCGGCAAGCCAGCAGCCGGCCATCGGCTCGGTCGGCGACCGCGATTTCTATGGCATCCCGAATACGGTCCTCGGCGCGGGCGAGGCTGCCGGCATGCTCCAGATCCACCTCAACGACGGTCCAGCGAACGGCGTCGCAATACAATGGCGCAAGGTCCGCGACCTCTCCCTTGTCCACCGTGACGAGGCAGGCGCCCTTGGCGCCCGTCTCCCGCACGTGCCGTCCTTGCAGGTTGCCGGGAAACACGACATGGGGCCGCTCACTGAGCACCCCGGCCTTGTGCACGTGGCCGAGCGCCCAGTAGTCGTATCCCTTGTTGACGAGATCGTCGAGGGAACACGGCGCATAGTTCTCGTGGCCGCCCATGCCGCCGAGTCCGGTGTGCAGGACACCGATGTTGAAAGCTCCGGCCACCGGTTCCGGGTATCTCAACGCCAAGTTATCGGTTATGTCGCGCTGCCGGAAGCTCTGCCCGTGCAGGACCGTGTGCAGCCCCTCGACAT
>CAYFYD010000083.1:0-11945 GCA_964347195.1 uncultured Ectothiorhodospiraceae bacterium | reverse complement strand
TTCCCGCGGAAGCGGGAATCCATTCCGGTCAACGAACCCCGAAACCCGAGCTTTGAAGAGCCTTGGGTTGCACTTCACGTTCGTCGGTCGAAGGCGGCCGCTCGCCGCGGACGCGCGAGGGCGCAGGGGCCCATGAAGACGCCGGGCGACCGGATCCCGGATCGGAGCGCGACCGTGCGGGCTTCGGGAGCTGCGAGGGCGGGATGACGCGCGCGCCCGGAACCCGCGACCGGGCGGCAGCTCGGGCAGCTCGTGATCGGGGGATGACGCCCGCGCCCGGAACCCGCGACGAGGAGGTCCGACCCTCGACGATCGTTCGCGAGATCGTCGGCGGCCGCCGGCTCCCGCGCCTCGTCGAACGCCGGGACGCGCCGGGGCTCGCGTTCGCGGCCGCGCACGCGGCGCTCATCGGCGGAAGCGGCGGGGTGCTCTGGCTCGTGCTGGGTACTCCCTGGGCGATCCCGGCCACCATCGTGCACGGGATATTCATCGTGCATCTCTTCGCTCCCTTTCACGAGTCCACCCACTACACCGCGTTCCGCACCCGCTGGTTGAACTCCGTCACGGGCTGGGTCACCGGCATCGTCCTTCTGCTGCCACCCATGGCGTTCCGCTACGAGCACACCGCTCACCACAAGTACACCCAGGACATCGAGCGCGACCCGCAGATGATCCCGATGGGCGAGCATCGGTGGGGGTTCTGGTTCTACGCGACCGCCATCCCCTACTTTCGAGGCACCTTCTCGACCCTTCTGCGCCATGCGCTCGGCCGCCTCGACCCCTCCGAGCGGCGCAACCTGCCCCCGACCCTGCACGGCGCAGTGCGGCGCCAGTCGTGGGTCTTCTGGTGCGCCTACGGTGCGGTCGCGATGGTTTCCTTCCACTTCGAGTCGTGGCTCGCGCTGCAATTGTGGCTCCTGCCCCGTCTCGCGGGTGAGCCCTTCATGCGCATCATCCGGATGTCGGAGCACGTCGGCTGCGCCCGCGTGCCCAGCATGCTGGAAAACACGCGAACGGTGTTCACCGTCACTCCGTTGCGGCTGCTCGCGTGGAACATGGCGTACCACAGCGCCCACCACGCGATGCCCCAGGCGCCCTTCTTCCGTCTTCCCGCGCTCGACGCGATGCTGCGCGATCACATCGTGGAGACCCGGGCGGGATACCTGGACTTCGTGCGCACCCACCTTCGACGCATGGCGCAGTAGCGCTCGCGGACGACTCGCCGCGCGATCGCGCTTCGCGGTGCGGCACGTGCCCGGCACTGCGCTACGCGGTACGCACCAACCCGAGCGGAGTCACGCACCTGCATCGCAAATCGCGCCGCGATCGCCCGCGCCACGCAGAAGTGCCCGGGTCCTTCGAGACGACGACGACGCGGCGTCGGTTAGTATAGAGCTGCGCGATTGAATGCCGACGATCCCGACAGTGGGCGCGATGCCGAACGAATCCCTCTCTCTCGAAAAGCTCTTCAATCCGCGCTCCATCGCCGTCGTCGGCGCTTCCAGGCGACCGGATGCGTACGGGGGCATGGTGCTCGACATGCTGCTCGCGCACCGCTGCCCGCGCCCCATCTATCCCGTCAATCCGCGACAGACCGAGGTCAAGGGCCTGCGCTGCTACCCCGACCTCGCATCGGTCCCGAAGCCGGTCGACCTCGCCTATATCGCCCTGCCCGCGGCGCTCGGCCCCGAGGCGCTCGAGCAGGCGGCGGCGGTGGGGGTCGGCGCGGTGGCGATCCCGGGCAGCGGCTACGCCGACGGAGGACCGGAAGGCGAAGCGCGCCAGGCGCGCATCGTCGCGATCGCGGAGCGTTACCGCATTCCCATCTGCGGGCCGAACAACCTCGGCTTCGTGAGCCACCTGGACCGGGTGACGGCGTGGCCTACCCACATCGCGGAGATCGACGAGAACGCGCGGGTGGCCCTGATCACCCAGAGCGGTTCCGCCGGCATCGCGATCTCCCAGGACCCCCGCGGCCTCGGGCTCGCCTACATGGTGAGCACCGGCAACGAGGCGAACGTCAACGCCGCCGACTATCTGGACTACTTCGCCGGCAACGACCGGGTGGACGTGATCCTGGTGTACCTCGAGACGCTGCGCGATCCCGCCAAGTTCGCGCGGGCCGCCGACCGGGCGAACGCGGCCGGCAAGCGGATCGCGGCGGTCAAGGTAGGGCGAAGCGAGAGCGCACAGCGCATGGTCGCGGCGCACACCGGAGGCATCGCGGGCGAAGACGCGGTCTACGACGCCTTCTTCCGCCGGCACGGCATCCTGCGGGCGGAAGATCTCGACGGCCTCATCGAGACCGGCCTGCTCCTCGCGGCGCGTCCGGAAGCACCCGCGCACGACGGGGTAGCGGTGGTCACGGTGTCGGGCGGCGAGGCGGCGCTCGCGGCGGACCTCCTCGCCGAGAAGGGGATCCTGCTCCCCGAGTTCGCCGCCGGGACCGTGCAGACGCTCGCGGAAGCCTTCCCTCCCTTCGCGACACCACGCAACCCGGTCGACGCCTACGGTCTCGGCTGGGACCGCGAACGTTTCGCCCACATCCTCCGCGCGGTGCTGGCCGACGACGCCGCCGGCACCGTGGTGTTGTGCATGGACACCTACGCACCGGGGGTCGAGACCGCGATGAGCGACGAGCTGACGCAGGTGTGCGTCGCCGCCGCGGGCGAGACCGACAAGCCCATCGTGTTCGTCAACAACACGAGCGGCGGCGGCATCAACCCGGATGTGCAGGGGGCTCTGCGGGCCGCGCGCATTCCCGCCCTGCTCGGCATGCGCGAGGGAGTGAGCGCGGTCGCGGAATGGCTGCGGAGCGGGGGGTGCGGTCGCGCCGCACTGGAGTCCGCTCCCGCCCTGCCCGCGGCGCAGTGGCGCACCCGCATCGGTGCGGCGCAGGACGAGACGGCACGCCTCGCCCTGCTCGCCGAAGCAGGGGTGCCGATGGCGGCGACCCGGGCCGGCTACCCCGCCCACGACGCGGGCGCCGCCGCGGCCGAGCTCGGCGGACACATCGCGCTGAAGGGCAGCGCTCCCGGGCTGCTCCACAAGACCGAGCACGCGCTCGTCGAGATCGGTCTGCGCGGCGAGAGGCAGATCCGCGACGCCTTCGCTGCGATCGAACATCGCCTCGCCGAGGCGTCGAAGGCCGACGGCGCCGGCCGGATCTTCGCCCAACGCATGGCCGGGCCCGGAATCGAGCTCATCTTCGGGGCGCGACGGGCGGCCGGATTCGGAACCGTGATCGCGGCCGGCGCAGGCGGCACGCTGGTCGAGATCATCCGTCAGGCGAGCATCCGCCTCGCCCCGATCGATCGCGAAGCCGCGCTCGCCATGCTGGAGGAGACACCGGCGGGACGCCTGCTGCGCGGCGTGCGGGGCCGCGGTCCCTTCGACCTGGAGGCGGCGGCCGATGCACTCACCGCTTTCGCCCGCCTCGCCCACGCGGCCGGCGACACGTTGAAGGCGATGGAGATCAACCCCTTGATCGTGCTCGAAGGGGGCGAAGGAGTGCTCGGGGTGGACGTCGCGTTCGAAGCATGACGGGGGCGCGCACCGCAATGTCCACCCGTCCCTCACCCGGACTCCCCGGCTCCGGCCCGGCGCCCGGACGGAGGCCGGCGCCGTGAAGAGCGTCGCCGGGTACCTGTTGCTCGCGGTGTCGGCCGCGGGAGTGTGCGCGGCGCTCGGCTTTCTCTACGGGTCGCTCTGCGCGATCCTCGCCGCCACGCGGGAGAAGATCGAGCGCGTGCGCCACACCGACTGCCGCCTGTGGGCCCGCGCCGGGCCGATCATGGCGGTCGCAGTGCTGATCGGCGCGCTCTTCAACGAGCACGCCTGGTACGAGGCGCTCGTGTTCGGCGCGGTGGCTTGGCTCGCGGCCGCTTCCATGTGGGGCGGCATCTACTGGTCCACCACCCGTCGTCTCGCCAGGGCGAGCGAGTAGCGAGCGGTGCTGACCAACCTCTTTCCCTTCCTTGCGTGGGCGCGCGAAACGGACCGCTTCACTCTGCGCGCGGACGGGATCGCCGGACTCACCGGCGCCCTCGTGGTGCTGCCCCAGGGCGTCGCCTTCGCGACGCTCGCCGGCATGCCGCCGCAGTACGGCCTCTATGCCGCGATGGTGCCGGCGGTGGTGGCCGCGCTCTTCGGGTCCTCGCGACACCTCGTCTCGGGGCCCACCACCGCGGCCTCCATCGTGCTCTTCACCGCGCTCGCCGACCTCGCGTCGCCGGGCAGTCCCGACTACATCCGCCTCGCCCTGACCCTCACCCTGATGGTCGGCCTCTTCGAGCTGGTGCTCGGCCTCGCCCGATTCGGCTTCCTCGTGAACTTCATCTCCCATTCGGTGATCGTGGGGTTCACCGCCGGCGCCGCGATCCACATCGGGGCGAGCCAGCTCAAACACTTCCTGGGGCTCGACATCGCGGCGGGACTGCCGGTGCACGAAACCCTCATTCAGGCGGCCAGGAGCATCGAGCAGGCCAGCTCTCCGGTGGTGCTGGTCGGTGTGGTCACCATCATGGCGGGCCTCGGCGCGAAGCATGCCTTCCCCCGTTCGCCGTACTTGGTGACCGCGATGCTGGCGGGAGGATTCACCGCTCTCGCTCTGGACATCGCGCTCGGCCCGGAGGCGACGAGGATCGCCACGGTCGGTGCACTGCCCGCCTCCCTGCCCCCGCTCTCCATGCCGGACTTCGCGCTGGGCACGATCAAGGATCTCGCCCCCACCGCCCTCGCGGTGACCCTGTTCGCCCTCACCGAGGCGGTATCGATCTCCCGTTCCCTCGCCGCGCGCTCGGGGCAGCTCATTCACGGCAACCAGGAGTTCATCGGCCAGGGGCTATCGAATGTCGCCGGCGCCTTCTTCTCGTCCTACGTCGCCACCGGCTCCTTCAACCGCAGCGCGGTCAACTTCCAGGCGGGCGCGGTGACTCCACTCGCCGCGATCGTCGCGGGCCTCGCCCTCATGGCGGTGGTGCCCGCGGTAGGTCCGCTCGGCGCCTGGCTGCCGAACGCGACGATGGCCGGGATCCTCTTCGTGGTGGCCTGGGGGCTGGTGGACCGGGCCGAGATCAAGCGCATCCTGCGCACCAGCCGGGGCGATGCCGGGGTGCTCGTGATCACCTTCGTCGCCACTTTGCTCCTCGAGCTCGACTTCGCCATTCTGCTCGGGGTGCTCGCTTCCCTGGTCGTGTATCTGCACCGCGCCTCGCAGCCGAGCGTGCTGGTGCGGGTGCCCAACCCCCACACCCCGCGGCGGCACTTCACCACCGATGCGAAGCTGGCCGAGTGCCCCCAGCTCGCGATCGTGCGCATCGACGGCGCGCTCTTCTTCGGGGCGGTGAGCTTCGTGGCGGAGCGGCTGCGCATCGTCGGGCGCGGCAGCCGCAGGCAGAAACACCTGCGCATCTGCGCCCGCAGCAGCAACTTCGGCGCCGTGGCGGGGGCGGAGCGGCTCGCCCAGACCGCCCGCGAGCGCCGGCGCGCGGGCGGCGCGCTGTATCTGACCCACGTGAAGCCCGAGGTCGACGATACCCTGAAGAAGGGGGGCTACCTCGACACCATCGGCCACGAGAACCTGTTCTCGTCGAAGAGCGAGGCGATCCGCACCATCTTCGATCGGCTGGACCACCGGGTGTGCCGGAACTGCCGCGCGCGCATCTTCGAGGAGTGCCGCTCCATCCCGCCCCCGGAAGGATAGCCCGCATTTCTCACCGACCTCCTGCTGCAGACGCCGATCCCCTCACGGCGAGCGGGCGTACTCCCTCGAGCCACTTCGACATGGTCACTTGACTACCTGGCTGACGCTACGCAGTCCCTGCTTCGCTTGCCGGCCGGGCAAGCCCTCCCTGGCTGAGCGAGCCCGCACCCGTCTTTCGAGTCCGTGCGCCCGCGTTCCAAGGCGTCTCGACGCCCGCAGCTCACGAAGCTCGGTGAGCAATGCGGGCTTGCGGAGCGCGGGCCGGCCGGGAGGCTCAATCCTCGCGAGTGATCAGATCGAAGAGGTCGCAGAACTCGTCGTGCACCACCGGACCGAAGACCGGATCCTCATGCTCGGCGAAGGTGCTCGCGATGCCGGTCCAGTCTTCGTCCCGCAAGGCGCGCCCCACCCCGGGGAACGCCTGCTCCTCCTCGACTCGCATGTGGTAGCGCAGAAACTCGCTGTAGTCCCCGGCCCTCGACTCGATCTCTTCCCGCGACACCATGGCACCATCCACCACATGGGCCAGGATCTCCGCCAGCGCCTCGCCCTTCTCCGCCAGCCCCCGGTGCTCGCGCCCCAGCGTGTTCACCAGCGTCCGGGCCTGCTCGTCGCGCTCCACCCAGCACCGGAACATCAAGTCCTCGATGGGATGGTGGGCATGGTCCGGGTAGCGCGTCATGTACACCATGATGTCGCGCGTCAGCTCGAAGTCGGCGACATCCCCCTGCTTCACCCTCTCGAGCTCCGAGTCGAGGAGATCGAGCAGGACGCTCATGTTGGCGTGGTCCCGAGCGAGTTGCTGCAACACCGGCGACACAACGGACTCCTCGCGGTGGACCGGGCGCTCAGGGTTCCGGCGCTGCGCCCCGACACCGGTGGGCCTAGACTAAGCGCTGCCTCGAAGGCTGTCCACACCGCGCCCGCGGAGGCCACTCCCCCCTCCTCGCGCTCCTTCCCTGCCCGCGCGCGCGGGGCTCGCTTACAATCGCGCGACCGAAGGGCAATGCAACTCGTGCCGGCGATACACCGGCACCCCCGATGTGAGCAGCCATCCCCCCCGCGACATCGAATTCGAGGACACCCGCCGCGCGCGTCTCTCCCTCATGGAACGGGACGCGGAGCTCAGCGCGGTTCTGGACACCGTGGTGGACGGCATCGTCACCATCGATGCGCGCGGCGTCGTGCAGTCGGTCAACGCGGCGGTGGAACGCATATTCGGCTACTCGGCCGAGGAGCTGATTGGGCACAACGTCAAGAAACTGATGCCCTCCCCCTACCGGGAAGAGCACGACGGCTACATCGAACGCTACGTGCGCACCGGGGAAGCGCGAATCATCGGCATCGGCCGCGAAGTGGAAGGACGCCGCAAGGACGGAAGTACCTTCCCCCTGGAGATCGCGGTGAGCGAAGTCGAGTTCCCCGGTCGGAGGCTCTTCACCGCCATTCTGCGTGACATCAGCGAACGCCGGCGAATGGAAGAGCAGGCGCGGCTGCGCCTGCGTGAGACCGCCCACACTTCGCGATTGCTCGAGCTCGGGGAGATGACCTCCGGCATCGCCCACGAAATCAATCAACCGCTGGCCGCAATCACGGGCTACTCCGCGGCCTGCCTGCGCATGCTCCAATCGGACGCGCCCGATATCGCCCTGGTTACGGACACGCTCGAGCAGATCCGGAACCAGGGCACGCGCGCAGGAGAGATAGTGCAGCGCATGCGCCAGCTCACCCGGAAAGAGGGGGTCAAACGCGCTCTCGTCGACCTCGGCGCGGTGCTCGAGGAGGTGCTGGCGCTGGTCGCGCACGAAGTGCGAAGCGCCGGCGTCGAAGTGACGCGCGACTTCGACCCCGAGCTCCCCCCGATCAGGGCCGACCTCGTGCAGTTGGAACAGGTGCTGCTCAATCTCGTGCGCAATGCGGTAGAGGCGATGGCCTCCGAGCCGGAGGGCGCACGTGCTCTGGTCCTGCGTACCTCGCGCCCGGGGCCGGACGAGGTCTCGGTGGAGGTCAGCGACACCGGCTGCGGCCTCGATGAGAGCTCCCTCGCGCGCATCTTCGATACCTTCTACACCACCAAGACCTCGGGGGTCGGGGTGGGGCTCTCCATCAGCCGGACCATCGTCGAGGCCCACGGGGGAAGGCTGAAGGCCGCCTCGGAACGGGGCCGGGGCGCGACCTTCTCGGTGAGGCTTCCGGCCGGAGGTGGTCCGTGACGGAGCGCCCCACCGTCTTCATCGTCGACGACGAGCCCGCGATCCGGGAGAGCCTGTCGCGACTCGTGGGCGCGGCGGGTTTCCGGGCAGAGTGCTTCGACGGCGCCGACGCCTTCCTCGCCGCCTACCGCAACGGCCGCCCCGGCTGTCTGGTCACCGACATCAGGATGCCGGGCATGAACGGCCTCGAGCTCCAGGAGCGCATGCGGGCGGACGGCTGCGCGATCCCCATCATCGTCCTCACCGGGTACGGCGATGTGCCCGGAGCGGTGCGCGCGCTCAAGGGAGGCGCGCTCGACTTCCTCCAGAAGCCCTATGAACCCGATGTCCTGCTCGTGCGCATCGCCGAGGCGCTCGAACGGGACGCACGAGCGCGAGAAGCAGCGGCGCGCGCGGCGGAAGTCGGGTCGAGAGTCGCCAGGCTCACGCCGCGCGAGCGCGAGGTCATGGCGCTCGTGATCGAGGGCAAGGCGAACAAGGTGATTGCCATCGATCTCGGCATCAGCGAACGCACGGTAGAGCTGCACCGCGGAAGGGTCATGGGCAAGCTGGAAGCGCGCTCGGTGGCGGAATTGATTCGAACGGTGGAAGCGTGGACGGAACCGGAATACGGGAATTGACGTGCATCAATGCACGGCGCCCGTCATTGGGTTCCACTGCACGCCGAGGGCCTTCACCGAAACGAAGCCCATGATGCTCGTCTCAACGGCATGAACGCGCCGGGCGCCACCATCTTCATCGTCGACGACGATCCCGCGGTGCGCTCGGCGCTCAGTCTGCTGGTGCACACTTGCGGCTGGAAGGCGAAGCCCTTCGCATCGGCGGAGGAGTTCCTGGGGCGATATGCGCGGGAGAGACCGGCCTGCCTGCTTCTGGACCTCGAGATGGACGGGATGAGCGGGGTGGACCTCCAGCGTCTGCTCAACACCCTGGACGCCGACCTTCCCGTGATCGTGATCAGCGCCTATTGGGACCACCCCCTCGCGGATCAGGCCCGCGAAGCCGGGGCGAGGAAAGTGCTGGGCAAGCCGTTTCGCGACACGGAGCTAGTCGATGCGATAGACGACGCAATCGGCGTATAGGGACCGCCGGCCGCAGCCCCTCCGGACCGGCGGAGCACCAGCCCCGGGAGCGTCGGGCCGCCCTCGAGCGCTCCGCTCACGCGCGGAGAGGCCCGTCACGCGCGGAGAGGCCCGTGACGATGTCGAGGTGGCCGCGCACGTATCCACGTTTCTCGACGTGAGCGAGCCGGTCGCGGACGTGCTCGTGGAGGCGTGGCAGATTGTGGAAGGGGACATTGGGGAACAGATGGTGCTCGGCGTGATAGCACATTTGCCAGCCGAGGAAGCGGAGCGGTGCGTTCGTCAGCGTGGTGCGCGTGTTCCGGAGGAGGTCGGCGTTCTCCGCACAGCTCGTATGCTCCGCAACCCTGAACAGGCGCTGCAGGGGTTCGCCCACGATGCGCGGGACGATCCACAGCCACAGCAGCCACAACGCCACGCCCCAGGCGATGGCGGTTGCCCAGATCGCGGCGTAGAGCGCGACCGCGATCCGCGCCTCCCACATCAGCCGCCGGTACTTCTGCCGGGGCACGTACATTCCGCCCCGGATGTCCTCGGGGTCGGGACCGATGGCGGCATGGCGCAGGATACGCGAGACGTTGCGCCACCAGAAGGGCACTGCGGATACGTACCAGAGCCACTTCCAGACATTGGACGGAATTGCGAGCACCAACTCCGGATCCTTCCCCCGTATCTGGGTGTAACGATGGTGCGACAGATGCAGATAGCGAAACCAGTTGGGCACCATGAGGTAGACCACACAGCACAGCCAGTAGGCCGCTTCGTTCAGCCACGGAGTGCGAAACGCACTGTAGTGCGAGCACTCGTGGACCGGCGAGAACAGATAGGAGATGACGATGCCGTGGAACAGCAGGGCCGGCAGCGCCCACCATCCGGGAGTCGCCAGATACAGCAGCCAGCCGCCAAGGCCGATGGCAGCGAAGTGGCAACCGAGATAGAGGAGCCCCTGCGCATCGGAGCGCACGCTCAGCTCCTCGAGCCGCCGGCGGGGAACGAGATTCTTCGGCCGCCGCGCGCCGGCCGCCACGGGAGCCGGCGACTCGTCGGGTACCTCCAGATCGTCGTAGCGCGCAGTCGGTGCTGCTTCGTTCATGTCGTCCTCCTGCGGGATCGAAGGTCAGTCGGCGTCCGTACCGGCTCGCTCGGACCGCGAGACCGACGCCTCACCCATCATCCTGTCCAGCGCTTCCTGCCGGGCGGAGCTCCCCCCGAGCCGGTATCGCATCATGCCTGCGGGCGGGGCAGTCGGCAATCCGGCCCCGAGCGCGCATTTCACACCGCGCTCCGTGAGCTGCGGGCGTCGAGACGCCGCGGTGGGCGGGCGCACGGACCAGAGAGCCACTTCGACATAGTAGTAACTCGAGCTTCGGGGTTCGAAAGGCTGGAATCGAGCGATGGATTCCCGCGCCACCTCCCGTCATTCCCGCGCAAGCGGGAATCCATTCCGGTCTACGACTCCCGAAACTCGTGTAGTAACCATGTCGGCGTGGCTCGAAGGAGTACGCCCGTTCACCGCGAGAGGATCGGCATCCACGGCAGGAGATCGGTGTGAAATGCGGGCCAGGGGCGGGCATCGACGCAGGCGCCCCCGAGTGGTGCCGCTCAGGCCTTCGGCACCCAGCCCGCGCACCATCCGTCACGGGCCACCAGTGCGCTGAGAAAGATCGCGCAGGGACCCCATTCCGCGCCTTCCTCGCCGGTGTAGTGCAGACAGTTGGCGCAGGTCTGATCGGGCGACGAGCGTTCCGACCGGGTCGCATCGTGGGTGTAGCTGAGCGCGGCCGCGGTGGGATTGCTCGGGTCCAGCTTGTCCTGGGCCGACGCGCCGGGGCCGAGCAGCAGGCCGGCGGGCAGGGCAAGCACGGCACACCCACCGGCGCAAACGAAACGACGACGACCCCGATCCGGGAAGCGACTCCGCATGACAAAGCTCCTTGACGAATCCTGGACGATCGACGCCCGGCAGTGTAGCTGCCCGGGGATCCCGCATCTGTATGGGGAATCCCGTATGGCCCCCTCCCCGATTCACCCGGACAGTACGGGCGACATCGAGAACGCGAACGGGGGACGATGAAGCGCAGAAGCGAAACGCCTTCAGGTGCCGTGCCGCAGGATCGGTGTGAAGACTGCCGGCACATTCCCGAATGCCCGATCCGCGGCGCGACGGGCGGCGGGCCGAACGGGGACATGAAGGCCGGCTCACGCGTCCTGGAGAGAGGCGATCACCTGTTTCGGGCCGGCGAGACGGCGGAATGCATCCACCTGCTGAAGTCGGGAATTCTCAAGGGTTACCTCCTCTCGCCCGCGGGCGAGGAGCAGGTCGTCGCCTTCTACCTGCCCGGCGATCTCGTCGGACTCGAGTCCATGGAGTTGCCTCGACAGACCTTCTGTGTCGAAGCGCTCTCCCTGAGCCGCACCTGCACTCTCTCCCGCGAAGAGGTCACTGAGCTCTGCGCCCGTTCGCAGCCGGTTCTGCGCTGCCTCCTCGGGCAGGCGAGCCGGCGCCTTCGCCACGATGCGTCCATGTTTGCGCTGCTCGGATGCCGCAGCGCCGATCGGCGAGTGGCCGCGTTCCTCCTCGAGCTCTCCCGGCGGATGAAGAAGCGCGGAGTACCCACTCGCGAACTCGAGCTCGAGATGACCCGCGCGGACATCGGGAGCTATCTGGCCCTGGCGGTGGAGACGGTGAGCCGGGTCTTGACCCGCCTGCGGAAGAACGGCGTCATCGAGGTCGAACGCAACCGCCGGGTCAGCATCATCGACAGCGATGCAATGGAGCTCGTAGCCGGCGGCGCGTTTCCCCCGAGATCGCAGTGAAGTGGGCCGGCTCCTGGCCCGAGTTTCTCACCAACCTCCCGTCGCGGACGTCGACGCCCGCAGGGCTCTTCAAACGTCGGCTTGACGGCTTCAGACTCCGAGCTTCGGGATTGGTTGACCGGGATGGAT
>CAYFYD010000082.1:0-11950 GCA_964347195.1 uncultured Ectothiorhodospiraceae bacterium | reverse complement strand
CGCCTGATTCCAGTACTTCGAACCCCGCAACTCGACTTCTGAATGGTCCTGCGCGCCCCCCGGGCTTCGTGGCGAGCGCGTCGAGACGCCGCACTCGACGCTCTGTGGCCGGCGTCCGCCGGTCGAGCGGTGGGTGGGAGCTTCGGGTCGGGACCGCCTCCCTGCTGCGACGACTCGCGTCGGTGGAACACGCCGGTACGTCCCGGTACCGGAAGCGGCGGTCGAGGAGCGGCGTTCTTCGGCCGCCGGTCCGGGCCTGCCGCATGTTCCCGGCAGGCCCGCCGGCTCAGTCCGTGCCGCCGGACCCGGGCTCCGCCTCGCCCGGGTCGCGGATGCGCGCTACCCGGATCATGTTGGTGGTGCCGGAGCGGCCGAAGGGCAGGCCGGCCACGATCACGACTTGGTCGCCGATGTCGGCGAAGCCCTCCCGGAGCGCGGCGCGGCAGGCGTCCTCCACCATCTGCTGCACCAGCCGGGGGTCGGCGCTCGGCAGGGCGTGGACCCCCCATGCCACCGAGAGTCGACGGGCAGTGGACAGCTTCGGCGTCAGGGTGAGTATGGGCGCCTTGGGGCGTTCCCGCGCCGCGCGGAGCGCGCTGAACCCGGAGCTGGTGTAGGTCACGGTCGCCGCCACCGGAAGGGTCTCCGCGATCCGTCGGATGGCCGCGCATATCGCGTCCGCGGTGGTGGCCTGGGGTACGGGGAGGTTCGCATCCACCACTTGACGGTAGTGGGGGTCGCTCTCCACGTGCCGGATGATGCGGTCCATGATGGCCACCGCGCCGGCCGGATACCGGCCCACCGCGGTCTCGCCCGAGAGCATCACCGCGTCCACGCCGTCGTACACCGCGGTGGCGACGTCCGATGCCTCGGCCCGGGTGGGCACCGGGGAGTCGACCATCGACTCGAGCATCTGCGTGGCGACGACCACCGGGCGTCCCGCGGCCCGGCACTCCCTCACTATCGCCTTCTGCACGCTGGGCACCCGTTCGGGGGGCAGCTCCACCCCGAGGTCTCCGCGCGCCACCATGAGGGCGTCGGCGAGAGGGACGATCTCCTCGAGGCGTTCGATCGCGGCGGGCTTCTCGAGCTTCGCCATGATCGCGGCGCGCCCGTCGAGGCGACGACGCAGCTCCGTCACGTCCTGGGGGCGTTGAACGAAGGAAGGGGCGACCCAGTCGACGCCGAGCTCGAGGCCGACCTCGAGGTCGCGCTCGTCCTTCTCCGTGAAGGGCGAGAGGGGCAGCACCACCCCGGGCACGTTGACGCCCTTGTTGTTCGACAGGGAGCCTCCGGTCTTCACCAGGGTCTCCGCGAAGTTCGCGCCCGAGGCTTTCACCGAGAGTCGCACCCGGCCGTCGTCGAGCAGCACTTCCACTCCCGGACGAAGCGCCGCAAACACTTCGCGGTGCGGGAGCTGCACCCGTTGCTCGTTGCCGGGGGCTTCGTCGAGATCGAGCCGGAAGCTCCGTCCTTCCTGCAATCGGGCCCTTCCCGCTTCGAAGCGACCGATGCGCAGCTTGGGGCCCTGGAGATCGAGCAGGGCCGCGATGGGACGGCGGGTCTGGCGCTCCAGGCGCCGGATGACCTCCAGGCGATCGCGGTGCTCCTCGACCGTGCCGTGGCTGAAATTGAGCCGGAACACGTCCGCGCCGGCGACGAAGAGGGCCCGGATCGCCTCCTCGCTGGAGCTCGCGGGCCCGAGGGTGGCGATGATCTTGGCGTTGCGGAGGCGGCGCATGCGGGTTCGGCGGCGGCGGCCGGGGGGCGCGGCGTGTCGCGCTCTCGCCGGCACACCGGCGGTCGCCGGCGGGAAGGCTGGTATATTATCAAGGGCGTGGACATCAACGGCGAATACCGGATCCCCGCGACGCGGGAACGCGTGTGGGAGGCGCTCAACGATCCACGGGTGCTCGAGAAGTGCATCCCCGGCTGCGAGGGCATCGAGCGCCAATCGGAACGCGAGTTCCTCGCCGTCATCCGCTCGCGGATCGGGCCGGTCAATGCGCGCTTCGACAGCCGGATCTCGCTCTCGAACCTGGACCCGCCGGCGAGCTACACGATCAGCGGTGCGGGCAAGGGCGGAGCGGCCGGCTTCGGCCGGGGCTCCGCCGAGGTGACGCTCGAGGCGGAGGGCGGGGAAACCGTGCTGCGCTACCGGGCGGAGCTCCAGGTGGGCGGGAAGCTCGCCCAGATCGGATCGCGGCTCGTCGCGGGAGCGACCCGCAAGATCGCTTCCGACTTCTTCTCGCGCTTCGTCGCCGCGATGTCCGACGCGGGCACCGGGGTGGAGGCGACTTGACGGGCTCCGGGCTCCGCCCGGAAACTCGACACACGGATATCGACGGACTCTTCACGCTGGGACCAGGAACGCAACTCCCGGGGTTCGAAATGCTGGAATCAGGCATGGATTCCCGCTTGCGCGGGAATGACGACTTTCGTCTCGAGTATTCGGGTCTCCTGGATATGGATTCCCGCTTGCGCGGGAATGACCGGGGTGGGCGCCCTCGGCGCTGACCGGTCACCGATGGATTCCCGTTCACCAAGGGAATGACGGCTATGGAGGAGTTGGCGGCTGTCGTGGGAGTGACGGCTATTGCGCGGATGAAGTCATTCCCGCGAAGCTCGTCCCCGACCCCGATCGGGGAGCGGGAATCCATTCCGATCAACGAATCCCGGAGCTCGGGTAAGGAGCCTCGGTGGGACTGCGCGTCTCCTTCACGCTGAACGGCAGGGCGGTATCGACGGAAGTCGAGGAGCGCACCCTGCTGGTCACGCTCATCCGGGAGCACTTCCGGCTGACCGGCACCCATGTGGGCTGCGACACGAGCCAGTGCGGCGCCTGTGTGGTGCACATCGACGGCGAGTCGGTGAAGAGCTGCACGGTGTTGGCGGCGCAGGTCGAGGGCTGCGAGGTCGAGACCATCGAGAGCGTGGCGGAGGGCGAGAAGCTGCACCCCATGCAGGAGGCGTTCCGGGAGAACCACGGCCTGCAGTGCGGCTTCTGCACGCCGGGCATGATCATGAGCGCGCTGGACCTCGTGAAGCAGAACCCCGACCCGAGCGAGCGCGAGGTCCGCGAGTGGCTGGAGGGCAATCTCTGCCGGTGCACGGGGTACCACAACATCGTGAAGTCGATCCTCGCCGGGGCGAAGGCGATGCGCGGGGCATGAGCGGCGGGACTGATGGGTTCTCTTGACCGTGTCCAATGAACTCGAGGGGTCATGTCGATCGCCGAGCGTTTCGAGCGAAGTCGTCTTCAACCGAAGAAAGCGCTTCTGCATCGAGGAGCTACGCTGTCCGGCGGCGATCGAGGACGCCCACGAAGTGATCTGCCTTGGCATGAGCGACGGGGACCATGTACAGCTTTGAGTATCTGCGCCCCGCCACGATGGCCGAGGCGCTCGAGGCGCTGGAGTCGAACGAGGATGCGAAGCTCGTCGCCGGCGGCCATACCCTGATCCCCACCCTCAAGCAGCGCCTCGCCGCCCCCTCCCACCTGGTCGACTTGCAAGCGCTGGACGAGCTTCGGGGAATCGAACGCACCGGGAGCGGCGTGTCGGTCGGCGCGCTCGCTCGCCACGTCGAGGTGGCGAAGTCGGAGACGGTGCGCGTCGCCATCCCCGCGCTCGCCGCGCTCGCCGCGCGCATCGGCGACCCGCAGGTGCGCAACCGGGGCACGCTGGGCGGCTCGGTCGCGAACGCCGATCCCGCCGCCGACTATCCGGCCGCGCTGGTGGCCCTGTCGGCGACGGTGCGCACCAGCTCGCGCCGGATCGCGGCCGACGACTTTTTCGTCGACCTCTTCGAGACCGCCCTCGAGCCGGCCGAGATCGTGACCGCGGTGGAGTTTCGCGCTCCGCGGCGCGCCGCCTACATGAAGTTCCCCAATCCCGCCTCCCGTTACGCCATCGTCGGGGTGATGGTGGCGAAGCACGAGGCGGAGGTGAGGGTGGCGGTCACGGGAGCCGGGCCCTGCGTGTTCAGGATCCCGGAGATGGAGCGGGAGCTGTCGCGGCGTTTCGTCCCCGAGGCGGTGGCGGACATCCACATCCCGCCCGACGGGCTCAACTCGGATATCCACGCAAGCGACGAGTACCGCGCGCACCTGGTGACGGTGATGGCCAAGCGTGCGGTGGCGGCCGCGCTCGGGTGAGCCCGGGCCGCCGGGAATGACACCATGGCGACGCTTGCCGCAATTCGCGCCAAAGCCCCTTGCATCCTTGCATGTTCAAAGCAGCCATCCGTCGCGAGATCGGGTCAGGGTCGTGACTTGTTACGAGCCGGATCCACTCGGATGGATCGATCACAGGACGAGGAGGCAGGCCGAGGTCTGACGAGGTCGGTAGCGCAACGCTGATCGAGAAGCTCGTCACCTGCCACATCGAGGTCGATGGGCGACTCTTTCTCGTCGAGACAGTGCCGGCCCGACTCGATATCGAGACGGTCGAGAAGCTGCAGCGAATGGTTCGGAGATCGCGCCGGCCCTCCGGTTGCCGGACGGTCTCGACGCACAGCGCCCTGAACCCGTTGATGGCATGGCCAGGGGTCGGCAGCTCGCCGATGAGCAGCATCTTCAACCCCCATCACCTTCCGCGTGCTCACCGAGCGGTACACTTCCACCGTCGCCCGGTCGAGGACGAGCCCATGACGCAAGCAATCTCCGCAACCACCTCCCAGGCCGCGCTGAACGCACTCCTGTGCGACACGATGCCGCCCCAGGGCGACTGGAGCGACGAGCACTACCTCTGGCTCACGGACCGGAGCCGCCGCCGGATCGAGTTCACCGACGGCCACGTCGAGGAGTTGCCCATGCCCACCGACACGCATCAGGCCATCATTCTCTTCCTCCTCGACCTGTTCAAGGCGTACCTCGAACCTCGCGGGATCGTCTTGTTCTCCGGGCTGCGAATGCGTGTGCGCGAGGACAAGTTCCGCGAACCCGACCTTCTGCTGCTCCGCGACCGTTCCGATTCCCGCCGCCAGGACCGCTTCTGGCTCGGCGCGGACCTGGTGGCGGAGGTCGTCAGCCCGGACGACCCGGTGCGGGACCTGATCACCAAACGGGCCGACTATGTCGAGGCGGCCATCCCCGAGTACTGGATCGTCGATCCCCGCTTCGAGACCGTCACCGTGCTGACCCTCGCCGGGGACGCCTATGCCGAGTACGGCGTGTTCTCGCGTGGCGACACGGCGACCTCGCCGCTGCTGGATGGCTTCGCCGCCGATGTGGCGGCGACGTTCGATTTCGCCAAGGGATAGCCGTCACCCTTCGTCAGCGGACATGAGAGGTCTCGCCGCACCGGCAATATCCCCTCGATCTCTCCCCCCTCCCGGGCATCGTCGCGGACTTCGCGACGGAGGGGCGGAGGCGGTCGCGATCTTCCGGCGCTTTCAAGACCCGAGCCGCCCCGATGCAGGGCCGTTTCACGCTGGCCGAGCATCCGCTCCAGAGGGACCGGAGCACTCTCAATCAGTGCCGCCAGGGCAGTCGGTGGGCTCCGTGGGAGCCGCCAGTGGGCCGGACCTCGTCCGGGGCTCGCCATCCGGGCTACTCAATCCGGTCCGGAAGCGTAGCGTGAAATGACCGTGCACCCCGATGCGCCGAAGCGGGACAGCAACGCCCGCGAGGGCTTCGGCGCGCTGGCCGTCGGGTGCTTCCACGACACCACGCTGCACGACGCGCGCGAGATCTCGGCCGGCATGGCGTCCTCGATCTCGCCGGCCCCGCCGCCGACGCTTTCGCCTCGGGGTCGGTGGACCCGCCCCTCGCGCTCCGGACGAGGCGGTCCGTGCCACCCCCGGCGCGTTTGTACTATGATCGCCACCCCCCGCGCTGCTCGGCGGGAGGGACCAGCGGAGGAGGAGATATGCTGAAGTCACTACACATCGACCCCGGCAAGTGTACCGGCTGCCTGCAGTGCGAGATGGCCTGCTCGTACGAGAACACGGGGGTGTTCAATCCCTCGAAGTCCCGGATAAAGGTCTTCACCTTCCACGAGGCCGGGCGCTTCGTGCCCTACACCTGTACCCAGTGCGACGAGGCGTGGTGCATGGAGGCCTGCCCGGTCGACGCGATCGTCATCAACACCCTCACCGGATCCAAGGATGTCAAGGCCGACGTCTGCGTGGGGTGCAGGGTCTGTACCATCGCGTGCCCCTTCGGGACCGTCAACTACGACGTCGACTCCGGCAAGGTCTTCAAGTGCGACCTCTGCGGGGGCGATCCGAAGTGCGCGGAGGCCTGTCCCACCGCGGCGATCACCTACATCGACGCCGGCGCCACGGGCATGGAGCGCATGCGGGCGTGGGCCGAGAAGACCGACAACGCCGCCAGCGCCTGAGCGCGCGGCCGACAGGAAAGAGCCTGGAGGAAAGACGATGGGTTGGACGAAGAAAATTTTGCGGGTGAACCTGAGTGAGGGCACGGCCGCGGCCGAGCCCCTCAACATGGAATGGGCCCGGCACTATCTCGGCCAGCGGGGTCTGGCGACCCGCTATCTGGTCGAGGAGATCGATCCGCAATGCGATCCGCTCGGTCCCGACAACAAGCTGATCATGACCACCGGCCCGCTCACCGGCACCTGCGCCTCGACCGGCGGCCGCTACAGCGTGGTCACCAAGAGTCCCCTGACCGGAGCGGTAGCCTGCTCCAATTCGGGGGGGTTCATCGGGGCGGAGATGAAGAACGCGGGATGGGACATGATCGTCTTCGAAGGCAAAGCCCCCTCTCCCGTGTACCTGTACGTCGAGAACGAGAGCGCGCAGATCCTTCCCGCCGGCGATCTCTGGGGCAAGTCGGTGTGGGAGACCGATGAGTTGCTGCACGGCAAGCACAACGATCCGCAGCTCCGCATCGCATGCGTCGGCCGCTCCGCGGAGGCGGGCTGCCTGTACTCGGCGATCATCAACGATCTGCATCGCGCGGCCGGGCGCTCCGGGGTCGGAACCGTGATGGCGTCGAAGAACCTCAAGGCCGTGGCGGTGCGCGGGACCCGCGGCGTATCCGGCATCAAGGACCCGATGCGCTTCCTGAAGGTCACCGCCGAGCAGAAGCAGGTGCTCGCCGAGAACGCGGTCACCGGACAGGGCCTGCCCGCGATGGGCACCCAGGTGCTCATGAACGTCATCAACGAGGTCGGTGCGATGCCGACCCGCAACATGCGGGAAGTGCGCTTCGAAGGCGCGCACAAGATCTCCGCCGAGGCGATGCAGGAACCCCGGTCGGGCGACGGCAAGCCCAACCTCACCACCAATGCGGCCTGTTTCGGCTGCACCATCGCCTGCGGTCGGATCTCGACCGTCGACAAGGGACACTTCACGGTCGAGAACAAGCCCGAGTACTGGGGCAACTCCGGCGGACTGGAGTACGAAGCGGCATGGGCGCTGGGGAGCGACACCGGGGTCGATGATCTCGATTGCCTCACCTACGTGAACTTCCTCTGCAACGAGGACGGCATGGACCCGATCTCCTTCGGGGCGACGGTGGCCGCGGCGATGGAGCTCTACGAGAGCGGCGCCATCGACAACGAGACCACCGGTGGCATCGAGTTGAAGTTCGGTTCCGCGGAGGCGCTCGCCCGGGTGACCGAGCTCACCGCCAGGGGCGAGGGTTTCGGGGTGGACCTCGGGCTCGGCTCCAAGCGCCTGTGCGAGAAGTACGGCCGGCCGGAGCTGTCGATGACCGTCAAGGGCCAGGAGTTCCCGGCTTACGATCCCCGCGGCATCCAGGGCATGGGGCTGACCTACGCCACCGCCAACCGGGGCGCCTGCCACCTGCGCAGCTACACCGTGGCCTCCGAGATCCTCGGCATCCCGGAGAAGACCGACCCGCTCGCGACCGAGGGCAAGCCGGCGCTCGTGAAGGCGTTCCAGGACGCCACCGCCGCCGTCGACTCGAGCGGCCTGTGCGTGTTCGTGACCTTCGCCTGGACGCTCGAGAACATCGCTCCCCAGATCGACGCCGCCTGCGAGGGAGAGTGGTCGGCGGAACGCCTGGCCGAGGTCGGCGAGCGCATCTGGAACCTGGAGCGCGACTTCAACAACCGGGCGGGGCTCGGCAAGGCCGACGATACGCTGCCCCGCCGGCTCCTGGAGGAGGGCGCCAATGTCGGTCCGGCCGAGGGCAGGACCAGCGGTCTCGCCGACATGCTGCCCGAGTACTACGAGCTTCGGGGGTGGGCGCCGGACGGCACCCTCACCACCCAGACCCGGGACCGCTTCGGTCTCCCGGCCTGAAGCGCCGGGCGGGGCGATGGAAGGCGAGGCGGCGCGAGGGCGCCGCCTCGGTCCTTTCGGCCGGACTCTCGCGCCGACCGCGCCCGCCAAGGTGCCCTCCCCGCTGGAGCCGTGCACTCGAGGAACGCTGATGGCCTCGTGAAGGCCGGAGCTTCCCCTTCCGAATGAGAATCACCTTCAAGCTCTACGCGACCCTGGGAGACTATCTCCCCGAGGGAGCCTTCGAGAACGCGGTGGCGATCGAGGTGCCGGAGGGCATGTCGCCCAATGCGATCATCGATCGCTACCAAGTGCCCCGCCGGATGGCCCATCTCGTACTCATCAACGGCGTGTTCTGCGCACGCGAAGAGCGCGATCGGGCATTGCTGCGGGAAGGCGACAGTCTCGCGGTCTGGCCGCCCGTTGCGGGCGGGTGAGTCGCGCCGCGCGGCTCCGCCCCCCGCTTCGTTCTGCCGTGAACACGGTGGCGTTCGGCAGGTGAGCGTCGCGTGTCGCTTCACCCGGGAGATGGGGCTGACCCACGCGGAGTTCTTTCGTGATCTGCCCGCGGCGCTCGTGCGCCGGGACTACGTCGTGGAGGGCGGGCAGGTGCGCGTGCGTCTCGGCGAGGGCTCGCTCGTCATCACGCTGGGGAGCGAGCGGACCCGCCGCATCGCCTCCCTGCGCCTGCCCGTCACGGACGTGGGATTCGCCTTCGAAGGCGTGGAAGAGGCCGCACGGGCGAGCTTCATGCGGCGCTTCGATCTCGGCTTCCGTCGCGGCGGCGGTTGAACGGTGCCCGAGGTGCCGAAGCGCTCGCCCGGCGACGTGGAAGAGATGCGGGCACTGCTCGAGGCCGGTGCCTACGTCGCCGATCGCAGCCTCGCGACCGCGGTCCTTCTGGCCCTGCGCCTCGGCCGGCCGCTCTTTCTGGAAGGCGAAGCGGGGGTGGGCAAGACCGAAGTCGCCAAGGTGCTGGCCGAGACTCTCGGCCGGCGTCTGATTCGCCTGCAGTGCTACGAGGGGCTCGACATCGCCTCCGCGGTCTACGAGTGGAACTACTCCCGGCAGATGATCGAGATCCGGCTGGCGGAGGCGACCGGCTCCCACTCGCGCGAGGAGCTGAGCCAGGACCTCTTCTCCCGCCGCTTCCTCATCGAGCGGCCCCTCCTGCAGGCCTTGAACGCCGGCGAGCGGGGTCCGCCGGTGCTGCTCATCGACGAGCTGGATCGCGCCGATGAGCCCTTCGAGGCGTTCCTGCTCGAGGTGCTCTCCGATTTCCAGATCACGATCCCGGAAGTCGGCCGGATCGAAGCGGCCGAGCCCCCGATCGTGGTCGTCACCTCGAACCGGACCCGCGAGATACACGATGCGCTGAAACGGCGCTGCTTCTACTACTGGATCGACTACCCGAGCGCGGAGCGCGAGCTGCGCATCCTGCAGGTGCGCTGTCCCGAAGTCGCTCCCGCACTGAGCCGGCAGGTGGTGGCTTTCGTTCAGCGACTGCGGGAGGCGGACCTGTTCAAGTCCCCCGGTGTCGCCGAGACGATCGACTGGAGCCGGGCGCTCTGTGCCCTCGATACGCTCTCGCTCGAGCCGTCCGCAGTCGACGATACCCTGGGAGCACTGCTCAAGTACCAGGACGACATCGCGAAGATCCGCGGCAGCGAAGCGGCACGCATCCTCTCGGAGATCGATGCCGGGTGGCCGGTCGGGGAGAAGCGGACCTGAGGGCCGGATGGAGGCCGGTGCGCTTCCGGGGGAGGAGGGCGGCGGCATGCTGCTCGAGAATCTCCTGCACTTCGCCCGGACGCTGCGGGCCTGCGGGCTGCCGGTCGGGCCGGGGCAGGTCCTGTGCGCGGGCGAGGCGGTGAGGGCGATCGGCATCGAGAGGCGCGAGGACTTCTACTGGACCCTGCATGCGGTCTTCGTGAACCGGGTCGCGGATCGGGAGCTCTTCGATCGCGCGTTCGCGCTCTTCTGGCGCCGCCCGGGGCTCTTCGACCGACTCCGCGGACTGGTGTTGCCCGAAGCGGGGGCCGCGCCCCGGCCGAGCGGGGAGCCCGCACGGAGACTCGCGGAGGCGCTCGCCGCCGGCCGCCCCCCGCCGTCGACGCCTCCGGTTCCGCCTTCGCAAGTGGAGCCCGACGCGCTGCTCACCTGGTCCCCCCGCGAGACCCTGCGCAGGAAAGACTTCGAGCAGATGAGCGAGGAGGAAGTCGTCCAGGCCAAAGCGGCGGTGGCGGCGATGCGCCCGCTCGTGCCGCCGCTCTCCACCCGGCGCCTTCGCACCCACCCCCGCGGCCGGCGCATCGACATGCGGGCCACCTTGCGCGCGGCCCTGCGGGCGGGGCAGGGCGGCACTCCGCTCCTGCGCGCCCGCCGCGGAGAGCGGCCCGCCCCGGTCGTCGTCATCTGCGACGTTTCGGGTTCGATGAGCCGGTACTCGTCCTTGCTGCTTCACTTCACGCACGCCTTGGGCGCGTCCGGAAAGGGAGTCCATGCCTTCGTGTTCGGCACGCGCCTGACCAACATCACCCGACACCTGAGGGAGCGGGACGTGGACGCCGCGCTCGAAGGGGTTTCCCGGGCGGTGGAGGACTGGAGCGGAGGAACGCGGATCGGTCGCTGCCTGCACGAGTTCAACCGGGTGTGGTCGCGGCGCGTGCTCGGGCCGGGCGCGCTGGTGCTGCTGGTGAGCGACGGGCTCGACCGGGACGCAGGCCAGGGCCTGTCCTTCGAGATGGAGCGGCTGCGGAGGTCCTGCCGCCGCCTGCTCTGGCTCAATCCGCTGCTGCGCTATCCCGGCTTCGAGCCCCGGGCCCAGGGAATGCGGGCCATGCTCCCCTTCGTCCACGAGCTGCGCACCGTCCACAACCTGGACAGCCTGCACGCGCTCGGCGAAGCACTGTCGGCCCGGTCCCGCTCGGGCCGCGCGGCGACCGGGGCCACGGAGCTCGTTTCCGAATCGGGATTTCGTGTAGTTTAGGGTGCGTCAGGGTGCGCCAGGGTGCGTTAGGGTGCGCCCGGAGTCGAGCCCTGCTCTCGCGACGAGGACCCCCGGGTCCCGGGGTGCGGGTCTGCGGGTCTCGCGAGAAGCGTGTCCGGGATCGCAGCCGCCGCCCGCAGGATCGGAGAGAGAGAATCCGCACGAGATGAACCCCCGGACCCGAGAACAGGAGATGTCGGAGGGAGCGGCCACCGGTCCGGGTGAGGACGTGCTCCTCCTCGCCCGCCAATGGCTCGATGAGGGGCGGCGCGCGGCGCTGGCGACGGTGGTCAGCACCTGGGGCTCCTCGCCGCGACCGGCGGGGAGCCAGTTGCTCGTCGACCGGGAGGGCCGCTTCCGCGGATCGGTATCGGGAGGTTGCATCGAAGGCGCGGTGGTGCGCGAAGCCCGGGAAGTGATGGAGAGCGGCGAGCCGCGCCTGCTCGAGTTCGGCGTCAGCAACGAACGGGCGTGGGAGGCGGGTCTCGCGTGCGGCGGCCGGGTGCAGGTCTACGTGGAGCGCCTGGATTGACGGCCCGCTCCCACGCAGGCCGCCGGCACGGACCCGCGCAGGACCGCGACGGACCCGCGCGCCCATGAGGCGAAGCGTACTCGACGAGCTGCTCGAGGCCCGGGCGAGCAAGGTCCCCTTTGCACTGCTCACCCACCTGCCTTCCGGGCGCCAGGCCCTGTTTCGGGGCGCGGGGCCGGAGTGCGGCGGGGACTTCGGTCCGGAGGTCGCCT
>CAYFYD010000081.1:0-11965 GCA_964347195.1 uncultured Ectothiorhodospiraceae bacterium | reverse complement strand
CGCCTGATTCCAGTACTTCGAACCCCGCAACTCGACTTCTGAATGGTCCTGCCTCCGGCCCGGGGACCCTTGCAGGTCGCAGCCGGGGGCCAGTGCCGGCCCGAGAAGGCGGATCCGGCTCCCGTCACCACCCGAGCGCGCGGTGTCCCCGGGCGGAGATGGCCCGCGACGGCAGGACACGGATCGGGCCCCCACCCACGCCCGTCGCTCTCGACACGCGCCAGGGCTGATTGGTTCTCTTGACCGTATCCAATGAACTCGAGGGGTTATGTCGATCGCCGAGCGTTTCGAGCGAAGTCGTCGTCAACCGAAGAAAGAGCTTCTGCATCAAGGAGCTACGCTGTCCGGCGGCGAACCGGGGCGCCCACGAAGTGATCTGCCCTGCGACACGCGCCGGCTCCTCTTGACAAAAGAAGGCAGAGGCATTTTCATTAGGTTATTGGACAAACAAACCTGATATTTTTTGGATGTGGCACCGTCATGCCTCCTGATTCCGTCGATCTGCAATTGATCCGGGCTCTTCAGGCGGACGCCAAGGCGTCCCTGGTGAAGCTTGGGCGAGAGGTGGGCATGAGCGCTCCCTCGGTCATGGAGCGCATCCGGAAGCTGGAGCAGGCCGGAGTCATCACGGGTTACTCGGCGATCGTCGACGCCCGCCGGGTGGGGCTCGACGTGACCGCGTTCATCGGCGTCGCCATCGACTATCCCGGTCGCATCGGTGCCTTCGAGCAATGGGTGGCGGAGGAGCCGCGCGTGCTCGAGTGCCACCACGTCACCGGTAGCGCGACCCTCCTCCTCAAGGTCAAGTGCGCCAACACCGAGGGGCTCGAAGAGCTGATCGGCGCGATGCGCGCCAATCTCGGGGTGGAGCGCACCGAGACGATGGTGGTGCTGTCCACCAGCGCCGAGCGCATCGCCCTTCCCGTGTCGCCCGACGGCGCGGCAAAGTCGAAGCGCCGCGGCCCTGCGCAGCGGGCCGGGTAGGGCCGTGACCACGCCCCTCCCCTCCGTCCCCGGACCCCCGCCCCCGGAGTCGAGCCTCTACCGGCCCGAGCTCGAGCGGGACAACTGCGGAGTCGGCTTCGTTGCCGAGCGCAGCGGCCGGAAGTCGCACGAGGTCGTGCACCTCGCTCTTCGCCTCCTGCACGGGGTCGCGCACCGAGGGGCGACCGGCTGGGATCCGGAGACCGGCGACGGTTGCGGGTTGCTGCTCCAGATCCCGCATGCGTTCTTTGCCTCGCACGCGCATTTCGGAGTCCCGCTGCCTCCCTCCGGGGCCTACGGAGTGGGGCAGCTCTTCCTGTCCTCCGACGAGGCGACGCGAAGCGCCGAGCGCCGGCTCGTGGAAGCGGCAGTGGCGGCGGAGGGCCTCGGGGTGCTCGGCTGGCGAGAGGTGCCGACCGAGGCATCGGCCTGTGGAGAGATCGCACGCCGGACCCTGCCTCATGTCGCCCAGGTCTTCGTCGCCGCACCCGCGCTCGCCCTGCGCGGAGACCGCCTCGAGCGCAAGCTCTACGTGCTGCGACGGGTGATCGAGCGGCACGCGAAGAACGAAGCGCATTCCTCGTCCGGCACGCTCTATGCCTGCTCGCTCTCCTCCCGGACCATCGTCTACAAGGGGTTGCTGCTTCCGCGGCAGATCGACCGCTTCTACCCCGACCTCCGCGAGGATTCCTTTGCGAGCGCGCTCGCGATCGCGCATCAGCGCTTCAGCACGAACACCTTTCCGAGCTGGGAACGCGCCCACCCCTACCGCTTCATCGCCCACAACGGAGAGATCAACACCCTGCGCGGCAATCTGAACGCGTTCCGCGCCCGCGAGAGCCTGTTCGAATCGCCCGAGCTCGGGGCGGACCTCGAGAAGCTGCTGCCGGTGGTCGACGACGAGGGCAGCGACTCCGCGATGTTCGACAACGTGCTGGAGCTGCTGCGAAACACCGGCCGCTCGCTTCCCCATGCGCTCGCGATGATGGTCCCCCAAGCCTGGGAGGGAGACCGGAGCATCGCACCGGAGCTGCGCGCCTTCTACGAGTTCCACGCGTCGCTCATGGAGCCCTGGGACGGACCGGCTCTCCTCGTGTTCAGCGACGGCGAGCAGGTCGGAGCCTGCCTCGACCGGAACGGGCTTCGACCCGCCCGGCTCATGGCCACCACCGACGATCTGGTCATCGTCGCGTCCGAGGCCGGCGCGGTAGACATCCCGGCGCAGAGAATCAGCGCCCTCGGCCGCCTCCCTCCCGGAGGAATGGTCGTGGTCGACACGAAGAGGCGCCGCCTCCTCGATGACCGGCAGCTCAAGGGCGACCTCGCCGCCGCCCGCCCCTGGCGGGAATGGCTCGCGTCCCACCTGGTGAGGGCTCGCAGTCTCGAGTCGCGGGAAGCACCGCGAGCTTCCTCGTGGCCGGGCCGTCCCCTCGCCGGCGGCGCACGGCGCCGACTCCAGCGGATCCACGGCTACACCCGGGAGGATCTGCGCCTGCTCCTCGCGCCGATGGCGACGAAGGGCGAGGAGCCGCTCGGGGCGATGGGAGACGACAGCGCGCTCGCGGTCCTGAGCGAAGGCCCCCAGCTCCTCTACGCCTACTTCAAGCAGCTCTTCGCCCAAGTGACCAACCCGCCCATCGATCCGATCCGCGAATCGCTGGTGATGTCCCTGCGCACCCTGCTCGGCGCCCAGGGCAACCTCTTCACGCCGGGGCCCCTGCACTGCCGCCAGATCGAGCTGGAAGGCCCGGTGCTCAGCGACCGGCGCCTCGAGGCGATCGAGCGCAGCCGTCTCGAGGGACTCGGTTGCCGGCGGGTGAAGACGCTCTTCCCTGCCCGGGAGGGGGGTCTGCGTCAAGGCCTGGACCGGCTCCGCGACGACGCCGCGCGTGCGGTCGAGGAAGGCGCGGCCATTCTGGTGCTGAGCGACCGGGGGAGCGACGAGAAGCGCGCGCCCATCCCCGCCCTGCTCGCGGTCGGCGCGGTGCACCACCATCTGATCCGCTGCGGCCTCCGGCCCCGGACCTCGATCGTGGTGGAGAGCGCCGAGGCGCGCGAGGTGATGCACGTCTGCCTCCTCATCGGCTACGGTGCGAGCGCGGTCAGTCCCTGGCTCGCCTTCGAGACCCTGCGCGAGCTGGCGGAAGAGGGCCTGCTCGAAGGACTGGACCTCGAGAGTGCGCGGACCCGCTACACCGCGGCGCTCGGGAAAGGGGTGCTCAAGGTGCTCAGCAAGATGGGGATCTCCACCTTGCAGAGCTACGTGGGCGCGCAGGTCTTCGAGGCGCTCGGTCTCGGGCCGGCGCTCGTGGAAGAGTGCTTCACCGGCACGGTGTCGCGCCTCGGCGGGATCGAGCTCGAGCAGGTGGAGCGGGAATCCCTCCTTCGATTCGAGGGTGCGGCAGCCCCGGCCGACGACCTCGACGGGGGAGGACGCTACAAGTGGCGCCGCGACGGCGAGCGCCACCAGCTCACCCCGAACGTGATCGGACTGCTCCAGCACGGGGTACGCTCCGCCGACTACGGCGTGTTCAGGAAGTACACCCGCTTCGTCGACGAGCAGACCACTCGAGGCTGCGAGCTGCGCGGCCTCCTCGACTTCCGGCCGGGCCGGTCCGTGCCGCTCGACGAGGTCGAGCCCGCTTCGGAGATCGTGCGGCGCTTCCGCACCGGGGCGATGTCCTTCGGCTCGCTCTCCGACGAGGCGCACCAGACCCTCGCGGTGGCGATGAACCGCCTGGGTGGACGTTCGAACAGCGGGGAAGGCGGCGAGGACCCGGAGCGCTACTTCCCCGACCCCGGGGGACGGTCGAGCAACAGCGCGATCAAACAGGTGGCCTCCGGCCGCTTCGGGGTCACTCCGAGCTACCTGCTGAGCGCCGACGAGATTCAGATCAAGATGGCGCAGGGGGCGAAGCCGGGCGAGGGCGGCCATCTTCCCGGTCACAAGGTGGACGAGGTCATCGCGCGGGTGCGTCACTCCTCACCCGGCGTGGCCCTCATCTCCCCGCCTCCGCACCACGACATCTACTCGATCGAGGACCTCGCCCAGCTCATCCACGACCTCAGGCACGCCAACCCGCGGGCGGAGGTGTCGGTGAAGCTGGTGAGCGAGGTCGGGGTGGGCACGGTGGCGGCGGGCGTGGCGAAGGCGAAGGCGGACCGGATCGTGGTGTGCGGCCACTCCGGCGGGACCGGCGCTTCGCCGCTCAGCTCGATCAAGCATACCGGGCTGCCCTGGGAGCTCGGGCTCGCGGAGACCCAGCAGGTGCTGGTCGCCAACCGCCTGCGGGGCCGGGTGGTGCTGGAGACGGACGGCCAGCTCAAGACCGGCCGGGACGTGCTGATCGCGGCGATGCTCGGCGCCGAGACCCTCGGTTTCGGCACTGCCGCCCTCATTGCCTCGGGCTGCATTCTCACCCGGGTATGCCACCTGAACACCTGCCCGGTCGGGGTGGCCACCCAGGATCCCGCGCTGCGGGCACGTTTCGCGGGGCTTCCCGACCATGTGATGAACTTCATGCTCTTCGTCGCGGAGGAAGTGCGCGAGCTGTTGGCGGAGCTCGGATTCCGCCGCCTCGAAGACGTGATCGGCCGTACCGATCTCCTCGGCGTTCGCGAAGGAAAGAGCCGCCACTGGAAGGCGCGTCACCTCGATCTCGCGCCCCTGCTCCATGTCCCGGACGACGGGGCCGGAGCCGCGTGCCGGCGCTCGGCCGGCCAGCGCCGCGAGGCCGAGAGCCCCCTCGTGCGGCACTTGCTCGACGGTGCGGCCCCTGCGCTCCGGAAACGCCGGCCGGCCAGCATCCGCGCCGCGGTCCGGCCGAGCGACCGGGCGGTGGGCACCCGGCTCGCCTCCGAGCTCACCCGCCGTCACGGCAGCGCGGGCCTCCCGGGCGGCACGGTGCAGGTGGCGCTGCACGGGGCGGCGGGGCAGAGCCTCGGCGCTTTTCTCTCCCCCGGCGTCGAGCTCACGCTGACCGGATTCGCAAACGATGCGGTGGCGAAGGGGATGGCCGGCGGACGGGTGACGGTGGTGCCGCCCCCCGACATGCCGGCCGGCGGCCGACGCTCCGGCGCGCTCATCGGAAACGTCGCCCTGTACGGGGCGACCGGGGGCGAGCTCCTGGTGCGCGGGGCCGCGGGCGAACGCTTCGCGGTGCGAAACAGCGGCGCCCGCGCGGTGGTGGAAGGAGTCGGCGACCACGGGTGCGAGTACATGACGGGCGGGGTGGTCGTGGTCCTCGGCGAGACGGGGCGCAACTTCGCGGCCGGAATGAGCGGCGGCGTCGCATACGTCTCCGACCCCGACCGCGAGCTTGCGAGCCGCTGCAATCTCGACATGGTCAGCTTGCGCGCGCTGGACGAGGAGGACGACGAGCGCGTCCGGGCGATGCTCCGCCGGCACTACCGTGCCACCCGGAGCCCGGTCGCCTTCGGCCTGCTCGCCCACTGGGCCCGTTCTCGCCGCAGCTTCGTCAAGGTGCAGCCCGAGGCCGGCACTCCCCGGCCGGCCCGCGACGAGGTGCCCGTCCCGCGCGCCGCCGCTTCCGGGGGATGAGTGCCGACACCTTCCCCGAGGCTGCCCGCCCGGCGCGATGAGCGGCGAGGAGAGGGAGGTCCTGTCGGCCAGTGAGAAAGTCCGCCGCATACGTCGAGGTCCCGCGAAGCCGCCTGCCGAAACGCCCCGCGAAGGAGCGGATCAGGGACTGGCGGGAGGTCGAGGGCGACCTGAGACCGAGGGCGCTTCGCGGGCAGGCGGCGCGCTGCATCGACTGCGGGGTCGCCTTCTGTCACAAGGGCTGCCCGCTCGGCAACCACATTCCGGACTGGAACGATCTCGTCTCCCGCTCGCAGTGGCGCCAGGCGAGCGCGCGCCTGCATGCCACCAACAACTTCCCGGAGTTCACGGGCCGCATATGCCCGGCGCCCTGTGAAGAGGCGTGCGTGCTCAACATCAGCGGCGAGCCGGTCACCATCCGCCAGATCGAGAAGCAGATCGTCGACTACGCGTGGCAGGAAGGGTGGGTAGCCCCCGCACCCTGCGACACCGCCACGGGACACCACATCGCGGTGGTCGGATCGGGGCCCGCCGGACTCGCCGCCGCCCAGCAGCTCGTGCGGGTCGGGCACGCGGTGACGGTCTTCGAGCGCGACGATCGCCCCGGAGGGCTGCTGCGCTACGGCATCCCCGACTTCAAGATGGAGAAGGGGAGTCTGGATCGCCGCCTCGGCCAGATGCGGGCCGAAGGGGTCGAGCTCCGCACCGGCGTCAACGTCGGCGAAGACGTCGACCTCGACTCCCTCGCGCAGCGTTTCGACGCGGTCATCCTCGCGGTCGGCGCACTGGCGGCACGGGACCTCGAGATCCCCGGGCGGGACCTCGAGGGCGTGCACTTCGCGATGGAGTACCTGACCCGCCAGAACCGTCAGGTCGCCGGAGACCGGGTCCCGGACCCCATCAGCGCCACCGATCGGGACGTGGTCATTCTCGGCGGCGGCGACACCGGCGCGGACTGCCTGGGCACCGCCCACCGCCACGGCGCCCGGGAAGTGCACCACTTCCACTACAAGCCGCCCCCGCCCTCCGAGCGCAGCGCGGAGATGCCCTGGCCCTGGTGGCCGATGATCCTCCGCGAGTCGAGCTCCCACGAGGAAGGTGGCAACCGGGAGTGGAGCGCGATCCCGAAACGCTTCTCGGGCGACGCCTCGGGTCGGGTCCGGCGCATGCACTGCGTCCGGGTGCGCTGGGACCGTGACGCCGGCGGGGTGATGCGCATGGTCGAGGTACCCGGCACCGGGTTCGAGGTGCGCGCGGACCTGGTCCTGCTCTCCATCGGCTTCCGAGGCCCCGAGCTCGAGGTCTTCGGCGAGCAGGCGCCCCGTCGGGGCGACGACGGCGCGATCGCGATCGGACCCGGCTACGAGACGAGCCGGCCGGGCGTCTTCGCCTGCGGCGACGCCACCCGCGGCGCCTCCCTCGTGGTCTGGGCGATCTGGGAAGGCCGCGAGGCGGCCCGGGCCGTCGACATCTTCCTGCGCGGGGCGAGCCCCCTGCCCACCCTGCCGAACCGCCACCCGATCTGAGCGCCCGGGGCGATGCGTTAAGATGCCGCGCGGCCGGAGCGGACCGGTCTTTCCATCCAGGGGTTGACCATGGGCACGCTCATCGACTGGCACATCCACTGCTTCCTCCCCGAGCACCGCACGGATGAGGACCGCGAGCTGCACCAGCGGCGCAATGTGGCCGGCACCGGGCGTGCCGACCCCGAGATCTTCCATCGCCTGGTGGCGGAAGCCGGGATCGAGCAGTTCGTGCTCGTCTCGCTACCGGTCCACTCCGGACTCGAGACGCCGCACGACTTCATCGCCGGCATCGTCGCCGAGTATCCGGGCCGGGCGGTGGGATTCGCTTCGGTGCATCCCCGGGACCCGAGCGCTCCGGACAAGCTCGAAGAGGCGATCACCCGCCACGGGATGCGGGGCCTCAAGCTCTCGCCCACCTACCAGGGCATCGACCCGCGCGGCCCGGAATGCTGGCAGCTCTACGAGATCGCACTCGCCCACCGGGTGCCGGTGATGTTCCACTGCGGCGGCGCCTATACCGGGAGCCTCGAGTTCGCGGACCCCTGCCTGCTCGACAAGGCGGCGATGGCCTTTCCGGACCTCAAGCTCATCGTTGCGCACTTCGGCCAGCCCTACATGGAGCAGACCGCGATCCTGATGCGCAAGAACGAGAACGTCCTCGCCGACCTGTCGGCACGTTTCCACCGCCCCTGGCAGTTGTACAACGGCGTGATGATCGCGATCGAGTACAAGGTCACGGAGCGCCTGCTCTTCGGCTCGGACTTCCCGGTGGCGACGCCGGCCGACGCGATGCGCCGTTTCCGCGCCATCAACGACTGGGGGGCGGGGGCGACCATGCCGAAGATCCCCGAGACCCTGATCGAGGAGATCATGTACGAACGCCCGCTGTCGCTGGTGGGGATCGAACCCGCGGGTTGAAGCGGGAATCGCTCGGGCTGAGCGAAGCTCCGGCACGGACCATCGCCGGCCCCGGTAGCGCGCGAGAACATGGCCGAGAAATTCGACTACATCGTGGTGGGCGCAGGCGCCGCCGGTTGGGTCCTCGCGAACCGGCTGAGCGAAGACCGGGAGGTCCGGGTGCTGCTCGTGGAGGCGGGGGGAAAGGACGAGCACTTCTACATCCAGGTGCCGGCCGGGTTCATGGACGTCGTGAACGCGGAGGAAATCCAGTGGCGCTACGTGAGCGAGCCCGAGCCCGCGCTCGGCCGGCGCCGCATGTGGCAGCAGCGCGGCCGCGTCCTCGGCGGCTCTTCCTCCATCAACGCGATGATGTACATGCGCGGCAATCCCCTCGACTACGAGCGGTGGGGGGAGCTCGGGGCGAAAGGCTGGTCCTGGGTCGAAGTGCTCCCCTACTTTCGGAAGTCGGAGACCTACGACGGCGGGGCCGACGCGTATCGCGGCGGCGAGGGCCCGCTCGGAGTCCATCGGGCGACGATGGCGAGCCCTCTGTTCGAAGTGTTCATCGAGGCCGGGGTCGAGGCCGGCTACCCCCGCAACGAGGACGTGAACGGGGCCCGGCAGGAAGGCTTCGGCCCCGCCGACAGCACGGTGAGAAAGGGACGCCGTTCGAGCACCGCCGAAGCCTACCTCCATCCCGTCTCGGGCCGCCCCAACCTCGAGGTCAGGACGGACACTGTGGTGCACCGGGTCCTGATCGACGAGGGGCGGGCCCGCGGGGTGGCGCTGGAGCGCGGAGGCACGCGGTGCGAGACGAGGGCGGAGCGGGAAGTCATCCTGAGCGCGGGCGCCATCAACAGCCCGAAGCTCCTGATGCTCTCGGGGATCGGGCCCGGCCCGCAGCTCCAGGAGCACGGCATCGCCGTCGCGCGCGATCTGCCGGGGGTGGGCGCCAACCTGATGGACCACCTCTGCCTGTACCTGCAGTGGGAGTGCACCCGGACGGGCAGCGTCCAGCCCTATGCCCGCCGGCCGGGCAGATGGTGGGCCGGGCTCCAGTGGCTCCTCTTCAAGCGCGGGGTGGCGGCGAGCACCCAGGGTGAAGCGGTGGGCTTCGTCCGGAGCCGGCCCGGAGTGAAGTGGCCCGACATCCAGATCGACTTCTTCCCCGCGGCCCTGCTCGAGGACCTGTCGGTGGCGCCGGTCGCGCACGGCTTCTCCGCCCACATCGGTCCGCTCCGGCCCCGGAGCCGGGGGCGCATCGAGCTCGCCTCGGCCGACCCGCAGCGCGACCCCCGAATCTTCTTCAACTACCTCGACTGCGAGGAGGACTGGGAGGACATGCGGGCCGCGCTCGCCCTCACCCGCGAAGTGCACCGGCAACCGGCCTTCGACGCGTGGCGGGGCCGCGAGCTGCTCCCCGGCGATCGTGTCGCCTCGCGCGAGGCGATCGACGCCTTCATACGCGAGACCGCCACCACCAATTTCCACGTCTGCGGCACCTGTGCAATGGGCACCGCCGCCGCTGCGGTGGTCGACCCCGAGTGCCGCGTGCACGGGATCGAGGGCCTGCGGGTGGTGGATGCTTCCGTGATGCCCTGCATCCCGAGCGGCAATACCAATGCTCCGACCATCATGATCGGCGAGAAGGCGTCCGACCTCATTCGGGGACGGCACGAGCCTCCGGCGGCGGTGGAAGTCCACGTGGAGACGCACTGGCGGGAGAGGCAGCGCCCGGGCCCCCCCGCCCGGCGGGCCTCCTCCGGGTAGCGCGGACCGGCGTCGCCGGGCTTTCTGCCGCTCCGCGGGACTTTCCCCGTGATCGAGGTCTCGGGCGTCAACCACCGCTTCGGCGACCGCCGCGTGCTCGAGGGCGTGACGCTGACCCTCACCGAACGCCGGATCGGAGTGGCGGGCGCGAACGGCTCCGGCAAGAGCACCTTCGCCCGTCTCCTGAACGGGCTGCTGATCCCCGACGAGGGACGGGTCAGGGTCGACGGCATCGATTCCCGGGAGGACGTGAAAGCGCTGCGGCGCCGGGTCGGCTTCGTGTTCCAGAACCCCGACAACCAGATCGTCTTTCCCGTCGTCGAGGAAGACATCGCGTTCGGGCTGAAGAACGCGAAGTTCCCGAAGGAGGAGATCCCGCGGCGCGTGGACGCGGTGCTCGAGCGTTACCGCCTCGGGCACCTGCGCGACCGGGCCACCCATCTCCTCTCCGGCGGTGAGAAACAGATGCTCGCGCTGGCCGCGGTGCTGGTCATGGAGCCCCGCTACGTGGTCCTCGACGAGCCGATGACGCTGCTCGACCTGCGCAACAAACGGCTCGTCCTGGAGGTCATCCGCGGGATCGACCAGCCCATCGTGCTCGTCACCCACGAGCTCGACCACCTCGAAGAGCTGGACCGGGTCATCGTCTTCGACGAAGGCCGGGTGATCGCCGACGACGCCCCCGGTCCCGCGATCCGCCGCTACGTGGAGGCGATGTCCTGATGTTCTCCCTCTACGTGCCGGGACGGTCCCCCGTCCATCGCCTGCCCGCCGGAGCCAAGCTCGCGGCGTTGGCGGCGGGGAGCAGCATGCTCTTCGTCGTTTCCGGGATTCCGGTCCACGCGGCGGAGCTGCTCGCCGTCCTCGGGCTCTTCCAGGTCGCCGGCCTTCCCTGGAAGGAGGTCTTCGATCAACTGCGCCCGGCCCTCGTCTTCCTCGTGCCGATCTTTCTCTTCCATGCCTTCCTCACGGACTGGGTCCTGGGTCTCGAGACCGTTCTCCGGATCCTGGTTCTCCTGCTGCTCGCGGTGATCGTGACTCTGACCACCCGGCTGTCGGACATGATCGAAGTGCTCGAGAGGGTCATGCGCCCGCTACGCCACGTGGGCATCAACCCTTCGAAGGTCGGCATGATGCTGTCCATGGTCATCCGCCTGATTCCGTTGATGATGCGAGAGGCAGGGGAGATACTGGAGGCGCAACGCGCCCGGGGCCTCGATCGCAACGCGATTGCGCTGCTGGTGCCCCTGCTGATAAAAGCCCTGAAGATGGCCGACGATCTCTCCGACGCGATGGAGGCGCGGGGCTACGATCCGGATGCCGTGACGCCGCTCCGGAGGAGGGATGGAACGCCATGAGTACCCGGGATATGGTCCTGGTCGCGCGGTGCGCCGCGATCACCGCGGCCTGCGCGGTGTTCCCGCCCGTTCAGGTTCCCTTCGTCCCCGCGCCGATCGTGGTGCAGAACATCGGCGTCATGCTGGCGGGCTCCATCCTCGGCGCGCGGCGGGGCGGCCTCGCCCTTCTCCTCTTCGTGGTGCTCGTTGCCCTCGGCATGCCCATTCTCACCGGGTGGAAGGGCGGCTTCGGGGTGATTCTGGGGCCTACCGGCGGGTTCGTCCTCGCCTGGATTCCGGCCGCCTTCGTGGTGGGTGCGATGGTGGAGAAGCTCTGGTCCCGGTTGAACTTCTGGAACCTGCTGCTGTGCAACGTGGTGGGCGGTATCGTCGTGGTCTACGCGCTCGGTATCCCGTGGCTCGCCGCGGTCGCGAGCCTGGAGCTCGGAACAGCTCTCACCGGCTCCGCGGTGTTCGTCCCCGGCGACCTGATCAAGGCGGTGCTCGCCTCCTTCGCCGCGTTGGTCGTGAAACGTTCCTACCCGCTCATCCGCGGCTGAGTGGGCTCGAGGAGCCGCGCCGGCCGCCACATTGCGGGAGCTTGCCGGCGTTGGGGAGCACCGGCCCCGAACAGGCGGGAGAGTCGTCGTTCGCCTCGTGCGGGCCGGGAACCCGCCCCCGAGCCATTCCGCGAAGCGATCGCATGCCTGAACCGGCGGCCACATGCACAGGGTTTGCACTTCGCTTTCCTCGTCGCGATGTCGAGGACGGCGGCGCCCCGACGACCGGTGATCCCCGCGCCGTAGCACCTCGGGTTTCGGGACGCGTTGACCGAAATGGATTCCCGCTTCCGCGGGAATGACGGGAGGTGGCGCGGGAATGACGGG
>CAYFYD010000080.1:0-11976 GCA_964347195.1 uncultured Ectothiorhodospiraceae bacterium | reverse complement strand
GGCACGGGAATGACGGGAGGTGGTCAGGGAACGACGGGAGGTGGTACGGGAACGACGGGAGGCGGTCAGGGAATCACGGCTAAGGAGGGGCTGGCGGCTGTGGTTGGGGGTGACGCGCCTTGCGCACATGATGTCATTCCCTTGCTCAGCGGGAATCCATCGCCTGATTCCGGCATTTCGAACCCCGGAAGTCGCGATGCATAATTCCGGGGGTGAGCGAGAGCATCGAAAGAGGATCGGGTCGGGAGACTTGGTGCGTGCGGAAGCCGGCGCTCGAGTCGGCCGCCGGCATCGTTGCGAGCCAGCACTACGCCGCCTCCGAGGTGGGAGCGCGGGTGCTCGCCGAGGGCGGCAACGCGGTCGACGCCGCGGTGAGCGCCGGGTTGGCGATCGGCACGGCGGAGCCCTGGATGAGCGGGCTCGGCGGCGGCGGCTTCATGGTGGTCTACGAAGCGGCGGTGCGGCGGGCCTGGTGCATCGAGTTCGGCATGCGCGCCTCGACCGACATCGATCCCGCTGACTACCCGCTCGCGTCCGGCTCCGACACCGACCTCTTCGCCTGGCCCGCGGTCGAGGGCGCACGCAACGTGGCGGGCCCCCTGTCCATTGCGGTTCCCGGCTTCGTGGCGGGCCATGCCCTCGCGCTCGCGCGATTCGGCACGCGCTCCTGGTCGGAGGCCCTCGCTCCGGCCATCCTCCTTGCCCGCCGCGGCCTCGAGGTGGACTGGTACGCGACGCTCGAGATCGCGAGCGAGGCGCCGGCGCTCGCCCGCGACGCGGAGTGCGCGCGGGTCTACCTGCCGAAGGGGCAGCCGCCCGCCGCGCTTTGGGGCGGTCCCCTGCCCGCGATCCGTCTCGGCGAGCTCGCCTCGACGCTGGAGCGTCTGGCGGCGGCGGGGCCACGCGACTTCTACGAGGGCGAGGTGGCGCGCGCCCTGGTCGCCGATGCCCGCGCGCTCGGAGTCCGGTTGAACGCAGACGACCTCCGCGCCTGCGAGGCGTCGCTCCTTCCGGCCGAAACGCTGAGCTACCGGAGTGCGACCGTGCACGCGCCCACCGGGCTCTCCGCCGGACCCACCCTGCGACACGCGCTCTCGCTCCTCGCGCCTCGCCTCGATCGGGCCTCGCGTCTCGATGCCCGCGCCTTTCTCGCCTACGCCGATGTGCTCTGCGAGGCCTACCGCCACCGCCTCGAGCATCTGGGCGAGGGCGCGGCTGCCGGGCGCGGCTGCACTACCCACCTGAGCGTAGTGGACCGGCGAGGCAACATGGTCGCGCTCACCCAGACCCTGCTCTCCCTCTTCGGCTCGCGGGTGATGTTCCCCCGCACCGGGGTCCTGATGAACAACGGCATCATGTGGTTCGACCCCCGTCCCGGGGGGCCGAACTCCATCGCGCCCGGGAGACGGCCCCTCTCCAACATGTGTCCGGTCGTTGCCGAGCGTGGCGACGGCTTCCGCACCGCGCTGGGGGCCTCGGGCGGGCGCCGCATCCTGCCCGCGGTGTTCCAGCTCCTGTCCTTCATGCTGGACTTCCGCATGAGCGTCGAGGAAGCAGTGCACCAGCCGCGCCTCGACGCGAGCGGGGAGCCGGTGCTCGACGTCGACGCGGACCTGGGAGGGGACGTGATCGCCGCCCTGTCCGGCAGCCACTCGGTGCGCGTGAGGCAGAACACCGTCTACCCCTCCCATTTCGCGTGCCCCAACGTGGTGGCCCGGGACGAGGCGCGGGGGGTCAACTACGGCGGCGCCTTCGTCAGGTCGCCCTGGGCGGCTGCGCTCGCGGGGGAGTGAGCGCCCGGCGGAGAGCGAGCGGAGGGCCGAATCGCCGGGCCGGCGTCCGGGTGGAGCTCAGGGCGCCTCCGCTCCCGCGCCGGCATCGCTGCTCCGGGATTCGCCTTTGCCGGGGTGCCCACTGCGGCCGCAGCCCCCTGCCGTGTATCGTTCCGCCGGGCGTCCAATGCCCTCGCGCAGCTCGCGCACCGTGGACTCGATCCACTCGGCGGCGCGGGCGTTGATCTCCGCGGCGCTCCGGCCCGCGCTCTCGATCGGCTCTCCGATGACGAGACGGATGGTGCCGGGACGCATGAGGAAGCCGCGGCGCGGCCAGTAGTCCCCGGCATTGTGGGCGACGGGCACTACGGCGGTCCCCGTGCGCTCCGCCAGCGCCGCGCCTCCACGGCGGTAGCGGCTCCGCTCCCCGGGAGCGACTCGGGTGCCTTCGGGGAACACCACCACCCAGATGCCTTCCGCGAGACGGCGCCTCCCTTGCTCCACCACCTGTTCGAGAGCGCTGCGCCCCGCGGCGCGGTCGATAGCGATGGGGCGGAGCGTCGCGAGTCCCCAGCCGAAGAAGGGGATGCGCAGGAGCTCCCGCTTCAGCACCCAGGTCTGGGGCGAGAAATAGCGGGGCAAGACCAGGGTTTCCCAGGTGGACTGGTGCTTGCAGAGCACGATGGCCGCCCGCTCGGGGATGTTCTGAAGCCCCTCCACCCGGTGGCGCAGCCCGCAGGTCACGGCGAGCCACCAGAGGTTGAGAACGGTCCACTGCATGATCACCCGGTAGCGGGTGCGGTAGGGAAGGGCGAGCGCGGCGAGCGCGAGCGGGGCGAAGACGAGTGTGAGCAGGACCTGCCCCAGCGCAAAGAGGGTGGAACGCAGCACCATCGCGGCGCGTCCCGCACCCCCCCGGGCGCGCCCCGCCGCGGAATCCCCGCTTCGGCTCACCCGCCTCGCAGCCAGTCCAGCCGTCGACCGATGAATGGCCCGAGGCACTCCGCCCGGTGCCGGATCAGCCGGCGCGCAGCACGATGTCGAAGGTGCCGGTCGGGACTCCGCCGAAGGCCGGGTCGGGGACGAAGCGAACCAGCACGCTCGCCCGCTGGCGGGGATCGCGGATCGATCGGAGCAACCGGTCGCGCGCGTTCTCGGGGGCTCCGTCGACGTACATCTGGGTGGTCAGGGGCTCGAAGTCCGGTCCGGAAATGAGGAAGTGGATGTGGGGAGCGCGCCCCGGGTAGGGCACCGGGCGGATCGTGCGGAAGAAGTAGTCGCCGTCCCCGGTGGTGCGGGAGCGGCCCCAGCCCTGGAAGCTCTCATCGAGTGGCGCGTTGCGGCGGTCCCGCGGATGGTGGTAGCGCCCGTTCGCGTCGCACTGCCAGATCTCCACCCGGGTGTTCGCGGCCGGGCGCCCGCGATCGTCGCGCACCCTTCCGCGTACCACGACGATCTCGCCCCGCGCGGGAGCGCTCCTCCCCTGCACATGGACGAGGTCATTGTCCTGGTCGAAGGGGAGCTCCGCGGGATAGTAGGGTCCGCGGCTCTGGTACGGGGTGAGCACGAGGGCGGCTCCGGCGGCGGGAGCGGACCCGGTCGCGGCGAGGGTCGCGGCGGCGCCGGCGAGCAGGCGCCGGCGGGGGAGCAGATGAGGTCGCTTCACGGCGTCGTCCTCCTGCCGAAAGAAGGGACCTCACATTATGCACCGCCGTCCCGCGGGCCTTTCCGTGGGGCAACGCGGTCACGGCTTGGTCCGACCGCCTCGACCTCGAGCGGCATGAGCAGAGGGTTGCGGGGGAGCGCGGCCTGCAGGTCTGAGCGAAGCAATACGGCCCGCTTCCGCCGTTCCGGCCCGGTTCACCAGTCCTGCAGGAGGGAGATGTCGGCGGTCTCGAGAAAGAGAGCGTGGATCCGGTCGAGGAGGGCGAGGCGGTTGGCGCGCCGCGCCCGATCCTCGCTCATGACGAGCACGGTGTCGAAGAAGGCGTCGATGCTGTCGCGCAGGGCGGCGAGGAGGCGCATCGCCCCGCGGTAGTCCCCCGCCCGCAGCCGTTCCCGCACTTGCGGGCGCAGGGCGGCGAGGCGGGCGTTCAGGTCCCGTTCCGCCCCCTCGGAGAGGAGTGCCTCGTCGATGTGCGTTTCCTCCACGTCGCTTGCTTGCCGTGGAGTCGCCGGCTCAGGGGCGCCGGCGGGCGCCTCGTCTGCGCGCGTCGCCGTCGTCTCGCCGGCTTGGCGCAGGATGTTCCCGATGCGCTTGTTGGCGGTGGCGAGGCTCTGCGCCTCGGGCAGACGGCGGAAGGCGTTGACGGCATGGACGCGCTTGGCGAAGTCGAGGGGGCGCGCGGGCCGGCGGGCGTGCACCGCCGCGAACACCGTGGCCGGCACGCCCTGGCCCGCGAACCAGGTGCGCAGCCGTTCGACCAGGAACTCCTCGACCCGGGCCGCGGTGTCTTCGTGCGCGCGCCCGGGGCGCTCGGGCTCCGGCCGCGGGGCAGCGCGTTCGGGAACGGACGGGGGCGCAGCGGAGTAGCCCTCGGCGGCCGCCGCGAGGAGGCGTTCGAGGTCCAGGTCGAGCTCTCCCTCGATGAGGATGCGCAGCACCCCCAGGGCGGCGCGGCGCAGCCCGAAGGGGTCGCGGTCTCCGCTCGGCGCCTGCCCGATGGCGAAGACGCCGACCAGGGTGTCCAGACGGTCCGCGATGGCGAGCGCCCGTCCGACCGGGGTGGCGGGCAGCGCGTCGCCCGCGAAGCCCGGCAAGTAGAGCTCGCCGAGCGCGGCGACGAGCGCCTCGGGCTCGCCGCCGCGCCGCGCATACTCCGCCCCCATGACGCCCTGGAGCTCCGGGAACTCACCCACGACCTCCGTGACCAGGTCGCATTTGCAGAGCGATCCCGCGCGGTGGGCGAGCTCGATGGTCTCCTGCGCCTCTCCTATCGCCTCGGCGATTCGGCCGGCCAGTCGCGAGACACGTTCCGACTTGTCGTGCAAGGTGCCGAGCCCGTCCTGGAACACGATTCCCCGCAGCGCGTTCCGGCGCTCCACGAGCGGCACCTCGAGGTCCTCGCGGAAGAAGAACTCCGCATCGCGCAGGCGCGGTCGAATCACCCGCTCGTTCCCTTCGCGCACGGTGTCGGGGTTGCGGCTCTCGATGTTGGCGACGGCGACGAAGTGGGCGAGCAGGCGGCCCTGTGAATCCCTCACCGGGAAGTAGCGCTGGTGGCCCTTCATCGTCGCGCCGAGCACCGGGTCCGGCAGGGCGAGGAACTCGGGGTCGAAGTCTCCGAGCAACGCCACCGGCCACTCGACCAGCGCCGCCACCTCCTCGAGGAGCGCCTCGTCGGCGTCCACGCGGCCGCCCGCGACGGCGGCCGCCTCGCTCGCCTGGACGCGAATGCTCGCCATGCGCGCCTCGAAGTCCGGGATGACGCGGCCGGTGCGCGCGAGCGTCCCGGCGTAGGCGTCCGGGTGGTCGAGGGGGATTGGCTCCGGATGGTGGAAGCGGTGGCCCCGCGTGGCGCGCCCGGTCCGCGCACCGAGGAGCTCGGCCTCGATCACGTCCTCTCCGAGGAGCAGCACCGCCCAGTGCACCGGGCGGATGAACTCGACTTCCCGGTCCGACCAGCGCATGCGCCGCGGGAGGGGGAGGCGCTCCAGCGCGCCGGCCACGATGCCGGGGAGGAGGGCGGCGGCCTCGGTGCCCGCCCGGGTGCCTCGATACGCGAGCCACGCGCCCCGCTCGGTCTCGAGGGGTTCGAGCTCGGCGACGCTCACCCCGCAACTGCGTGCGAAGCCGAGCGCGGCGGGGGTCGGGTTGCCCGCGGCATCGAACGCGATGTCGAGGCGGGGACCGCGGCGCTCGATCCCGCGGCTCGGCTGCGTGCGCGCCACTGCTGCCACGTGCACCGCGAGGCGCCGGGGAGTGGCGTAGGGGGTTGCCTCGCCGAAGCTCAGGCGCTCCGCTTCCAGGCTGGCGCAGAGCGCACCGAGGAACGCCTCGGAGAGCCCCCGCAGTGCCCGCGGCGGCAGCTCCTCGGTGCCGATCTCGACGAGGAGCGGCGCGGTGGAAGCCGGGTCAGCCATTCCCTCCCGCCCCGGTGGCGCGCAGGAGCGGGAAGCCGAGCGCTTCCCGGCCGCGGTAGTAGCATTCCGCCACCACGCGGGCGAGAGTGCGCACCCGCAGAAGGTAGCGCTGGCGCTCGCTCACGGAGATGACGTGGCGCGCGTCGAGGAGATTGAAGGCGTGGGACGCCTTCAGCACCATCTCGTAGGCGGGGATCGCGAGCCCGGACTCGCAGAGCGCCCGGCACTCGCGCTCCCAGTCATCGAAGTGCGAGAAGAGCGCCCCGGTGTCCGCGCGCTCGAAGTTGTAAACCGACATCTCGCGTTCGGCCTCGCGGTAGACGTCGCCGTATCGCAGGGTGCCGGAGCTTCCCCGCGTCCACACCAGGTCGAAGACGCTGTCCACCCCCTGCAGGTACATGGCGATGCGCTCGACCCCGTAGGCGATCTCGGCGCTCACCGGACGGCATTCGAGTCCACCCACCTGCTGGAAGTAGGTGAACTGGGTGATCTCCATGCCGTTGAGCCAGACCTCCCAGCCGAGCCCCCACGCTCCCAAGGTCGGACTCTCCCAGTTGTCCTCGACGAAGCGGATGTCGTGCTCGAGCGGATCGATGCCGAGACGGATGAGAGAGGCGATGTAGATGTCCTGGATGTCGAGTGGCGAGGGCTTCACCAGCACCTGGTACTGATAGAAGTGCTGGAGCCGGTTGGGGTTCTCGCCGTAGCGTCCGTCCTGGGGCCGCCGCGAGGGCTGGGGATGGGCAGCCGCCCACGGCTCGGGGCCGATCGCGCGCAGGAAGGTGCCGGGATGGAAGGTGCCCGCGCCCACTTCCACATCGTAGGGCTGGAGCAGCACGCAGCCCTGTTCCGACCAGTATTCCGCGAGCGCGAGGAGCAGGCCCTGAAAAGTGGACAGGTCGGCGCTCGATGGTCCGGCTCGGGGCACGTTCGGCAGGTCCGCGGCGGGTGAGGAGAGAGGGCGGGGGAGTATAGCCCGCAGCGCCCTCCGCGCCGTGGGCGGAACCCGCCGGGGGGCGGTCCTCCGCCCAGGGCTGATTGGTTCTCTTGACCGTGTCCAATAAATTCAAGGGGTTATGTCGATCGCCGAGCGTTTCGAGCGAAGTCGTCGTCAACCGAAGAAAGAGCTTCTGCATCAAGCAGCTACGCTGTCCGGCGGCGAACAGGGACGCCCACGAACTGATCTGCCCTGGTCCTCCGCCCCCGGCGTGGCGTTCGCGCCGAGTCCGGCTGGTAGAATCCACGGCCTCGCTCGCCACCACACATCCACGCCGTGCGCCATCCCGAGCCCTTCGACACCATCGTGGTCGGCGGCGGACACGCCGGCACCGAGGCCGCGCTCGCGAGCGCGCGCCTCGGCGCGCGCACCCTGCTCCTCACGCAGAGCATCGAGACCCTCGGGCAGATGAGCTGCAACCCCGCCATCGGGGGGATCGGCAAGGGCCACCTGGTGAAGGAGATCGACGCGCTGGGCGGCCTCATGGGGATCGCCGCGGACCACTGCGGCATCCATTTCCGGCGACTCAACGCGCGCAAGGGTCCCGCGGTGCGCGCGACCCGGGCGCAGATCGACCGTGCCCTCTACCGGTCCTTCGTCCGCCGCGCGCTCGGGACCTGCCCGAACCTGGCGCTGTTCCAGCAGCCGGTCGAGGACCTCCTCATCGAGGGCGGCGCAGTGCGCGGGGTGCGCACCGCCATGGACCTCGAGCTCCGCGCCGCGAACGTGGTCCTGACGGTGGGGACCTTTCTCGGCGGACGCATCCACGTCGGCATGCGGAGTCACGAAGGCGGGCGGGCCGGCGACCCCGCGTCGCTGGGGCTCGCCCGGCATCTGCGTAGCCTCGGCCTGGCCGTAGCGCGCCTCAAGACCGGGACCCCACCCCGGATCGATGGCCGCAGCGTCGATTTCAGCGCCGTCGACTAGCATCCCGGCGACCGTCCTTCTCCGGTGTTCTCCTTCCTCGGCGATGCGAGCCAGCATCCCCGGCAGGTCTCCTGCCACATCACCCACACCAACTCCCGCACCCATGCGCTCATCCGCGATGCGCTCGACCGCTCTCCGCTCTACACGGGAGCGATCGAGGGAACGGGGCCGCGCTACTGCCCCTCGATCGAAGACAAGGTAGTGCGTTTCGCGGACCGCGACGCCCACCAGATATTCGTCGAGCCCGAGGGGCTCGGCACCTCCGAGCTCTACCCGAACGGGATCTCCACCAGCCTGCCTTTCGACGTCCAGATCGAGCTGGTGCGCTCCATCCGGGGATTCGAGCGGGCCCACATCACGCGGCCGGGCTACGCGATCGAGTACGACTTCTTCGACCCTCGGGGGCTGCGCTCGACCCTGGAGACGAAGGCGGTGGAGGGCCTCTTCTTCGCCGGGCAGATCAACGGCACCACCGGTTACGAGGAGGCGGCCGCGCAGGGCATCGTCGCGGGGCTGAACGCCGCCGCCCGCTCCCTCGGCCGGGAACAGTGGAGCCCGCGGCGGGACGAGGCGTACATCGGGGTGCTCATCGACGACCTCGTCACTCTCGGCACTCCGGAGCCCTACCGCATGTTCACCAGCCGCGCCGAGTACCGCCTGCTGCTGCGCGAGGACAACGCGGACCTCCGTCTCACCGAGCAGGGGCGCCGCCTGGGGCTGATCGGCGAGGACCGCTGGCGCGCCTTCGAGGCGAAGCGCGAAGCGATCGCGCGCGAGCAGAACCGCCTCGGATCGATCCGGGTCCGCGCCCGCGATGTGGAGCAGTGGGAAGAGACCTGTGCGCCCGGCCCCCCGCCCCGTCGGGATCAGAGCGCGCTGGAGCTGCTGCGCCGTCCCGAGCTGAGCTACGGATTGCTCACCCGCCTCCCGTCGGTCGCGCCTGCGCACCCCGATCCGGGCGTCGCGGAGCAGGTCGAGATCCAGGCGAAGTATCACGGCTACATCGAGCGCCAGCGCGAGCAGGTCGCGCGCCAGCGGGCTCGGGATACCACGCCCATCCCCGCCACGCTCGACTATTCCCGGGTGCGGGGACTGTCGTCCGAGGTGAGGGAGAAGCTCTCCCGGCAGCGCCCCGAGAGCATCGGGCAGGCGGGCCGCATCCCGGGGGTGACCCCGGCCGCGCTGTCTCTGCTGCTGGTGCACCTCGAGCGCGTCGCGGGACGAGGCGCCGCCGCGCCGGAGGAGCGCAAGCGCGCCTGATGGCCGGTGTCGGGCCCCGCGGAATTCGACGAAGCGTCCGTTGCGAGCGCCCTCGATGCGGGTCTCGCCGACATGGGGCTCGCGCTCGACGCCGTCGAGCGTGCGCGTCTGGTCGCGTATCTGCGCCTGCTCCACCGCTGGAATCGCGTATACAACCTGAGCGCAGTACGCGACCCGGTGGAGATGGTCCGCCGGCACGTCCACGACAGCCTGAGCGTGCTGCCTTTCCTCGGCCGCGGGGCGCTCCTCGACGCCGGAAGCGGGGCCGGACTCCCGGGGGCGGTGATCGCGGTCGCTCGTGCCGACCTGCGCTGTGTACTCCTCGACCGCGCCGCGAAGCGGGTCCGTTTCCTCGTGCAGTGCGTCGCCGAGCTCGGGCTCGAGAACGCCGAGCCGGTGCGCGCCCGCATCGAGGACTATCGCGACGCTCGGGGCTTCTCCACCATCGTCAGCCGGGCCGCCTTCGGGCTCTGCGATCTGTGGCGCTGCTGCGAAGGGCTGCTCGAGCCGGGGGGCCGGGCGCTGGCCATGAAGGCCGGCCGGCCGGCGGAGGCGGAGCTCGCGGCGCTCGACGAACGCGGCGTGCGCTGCCGGGTGATCGCGCTCCGGGTGCCGGGGCTCGAGGGTCCGCGGCATGTCGTGACGATGGAACGGGGCGCCGCGAGCGCCTCGTCCCCGGCCCGGCCATGATCGATCGCGCCGATTCGTAGTCCGGCCCCCGATTCCATGTCCAAGGTCATCGCGGTCGCGAATCACAAGGGCGGGGTGGGCAAGACCACCACCACCATGAACCTCGGCGCGTCGCTCGCGGCCGCGAAACGCCGCACCCTGCTGCTCGATGTCGACCCCCAGGGCAACACTACCATGGGCAGCGGCGTGGACAAGAACGCGCTCGGACTCTCCACCTGCGACGTTCTGATGGGAAGCGCGAGCCTGAAGGAGGCGATCGTCGTCGTCGAGCACTGCAACTACGAGCTCCTGCCGAGCAACGGCGATCTGATCGGGGCGGAGGCCGGGCTGCTCGACGAGCTCGGCCGCGAGCTGCGTCTGCGCCATGCGCTGCAGGCGGTGCGCGACGACTACGACTACGTGCTGATCGACTGTCCCCCCGCCCTCAACATGCTGACCGTCAATGCGCTGGTCGCGGCCGACGCGGTGCTGATCCCCATGCAGTGCGAGTACTATGCGCTCGAAGGGCTCTCCACGCTCCTCGCTACGGTGGAAAAGATCCGCGCCTTCCTCAATCCCCGGCTGCACATCCACGGACTCCTCCGGACCATGTACGACCCGCGCAACAACCTGTCGAGCGAGGTCTCCCAGCAGTTGGTGCGGCACTTCGGCGCGAAGGTCTACAGCACCGTGGTGCCGCGCAACGTGCGCCTCGCGGAGGCGCCGAGCCACGGACTCCCGGCCCTCCTCTACGACAAGAACTCCACCGGCGCGCTCGCCTATCTCGCCTTCGCGGGGGAGATACTGCGCCGCGACGGGGTCCATCTCAAGGCGGCTCCGTCGGGCCGCGCCGGAGGCGGCGGCTGACATGACGAGAAAGAGAGGGCTGGGGCGCGGTCTGGACGCGCTGCTGAGCGGCACTGCGGCGGTGCACTCCGCCGCCGGCACCCGGGAGCTGCGCGAGCTGCCGCTCGATCTGATCCGGCGCACCCGCCATCAGCCCCGGCGGGTGGTCGACCCCGAGGCGCTCGAGGAGCTCGCCCGCTCGATCCGGACGCGCGGGGTGGTGCAGCCGGTAGTGGTCCGACCCTCGGAAGACGGGCGGCACTACGAGCTGGTCGCGGGCGAGCGCCGTTGGCGCGCGGCGCAGATGGCCGGGCTCGACGCGATTCCCGCCGTGGTCAGGGAGCTCTCCGACGAGGCCGCGCTCGGGGTCGCGCTGGTCGAGAACATCCAGCGCGAGGACCTCAACCCCATCGAGGAGGCGCTCGCCACCAAGCGGCTCATCGACGACTTCGACCTCACGCACCAGGAAGCGGGCGACGCAGTGGGGCGCTCCCGGGCCGCGGTGAGCAACCTGCTGCGCCTGCTGGAGCTCCGGGAAGACGTCCGCCGCCGGCTGGAAGCGGGCGAGCTCGAGATGGGCCATGCCCGCGCCCTGCTCTCGCTTCAGGGCGAGACGCAGAGCCGGGCCGCGGCCGAGGTGGTGGCGCGCGGCTCGAGCGTGCGCGAGACCGAGGCACTGGTGCGCCGCCTGAGCGCTCCCCCCCGGGATCCCCCTTCGCGAGCCTCCGACCCGGACCTGCGCCGGCTCGAGAGCGACCTCTCGGAACGCCTGGGTGCGGCGGTCGCGGTCCGTCACGGCGCCCGCGGCGCGGGCCGGCTGGTCATCCGCTACGGCAGTCTCGACGAGCTCGACGGCATCCTCGCCCGCATCCGCTGAATCCACCCCTGCTCCGCCGGAGACATGCCTGCCATGAATGGTCCCGCCACCACGCACATCGGGCCTCTCGGCTCCACCATCCATGTCCTGCGCGCGGACCCCGGGACCGTCGCCGAGCTCGCCGCCATCGACTGGAACCGCCACTTCCCCCGGGTGTGCCTCGACCCCGTGCGCGGGCTCATCGCCCTGATGTCGCCCTCGCACCGGCATGAAGACCTGGCCACGATCTTCGACGACATCGTGGACGCTGCGGGGAGCCTCCTCACCGGGGCCGCAAAAGGGTTACGCAGCACCCGGCTCCGCGGCCGGGACGAGCCGCCCGGCACGGGGATGGAGCCGGACTGCGCGTTCTACTTGGGAGCGCGTGCGAAGGAGTTCCGTGCCGCCCTGGTCGAAGGGGATGCGGAGGCGGTGGCGTTCATCGAACGCAACGCGCCCGATCTGGTGGTGGAGGTCGAGATCACGAACGCCGATGCGGGCAAGGTCGAGCGCTACGGCGAGCTGGGGGTGCGGGAGCTGTGGCGGCTGCACGGCCGCCGCGGCAC
>CAYFYD010000079.1:0-12113 GCA_964347195.1 uncultured Ectothiorhodospiraceae bacterium | reverse complement strand
GGGGCAGATCGACGGTCGTGCCGGTCCTGCCGCGGGACCCGACGAGCAAAGTGAGGATTGCTGCCCGGCTACACAGGGTCATCCCGCGCTCCGGTCCCGGACCGGAATCGGTGGCCCGGATGAAGGGGTCCGAACGAGCAATGCACGATCATTTCACGCTACGGTTCCGGATCGGATTCAGTAGCTCGGATGGCGAGCCCCGGACGAGGTCCGGCCAACTGGCGGCTTCCACGGAGCCTGCAGACTACCGTGACGGCACTGACGAGAGCACTCCGGTCCCTCTGGAGCGGATGCTCAGCCGGCGTGAAATGGCCCTGACGAGCAATGGCCGATTGGCGGCGCCCACTCGAGCCCACCGGCCGCCGTGACGGCACGGAGGGCGCCGCCCCGACCCACCCCCGGAGCGATGCGCCTCCAGCGTGGGATGACCCTGCCGGCTACATCAGGCCGCCCCCGGTGACGACGATGGTGTGCCCGGTCACGTAGGCGGCGCCCGCGCAGAGGAAGAGCATCACCTCCGCGTAGTCGGCCGGGGTGCCGCGGCGGCGCAGCGCCGAGCGCTCGATCTCCGCCGCCACCTGCTCGTCGGTGAATTGGCACTCCCAGCTCGATTCCACCATTCCGGGCGCGATCGCGTTGACCCGCACCTCGGGGCCGAGGGCGCGGGCGAGCTCCTTGGTGAGGTTGATGAGCGCCGCCTTGGTCGCGCTGTAGGGCAGGCTGCTCCCGCCGCCCGCGAAGCCCGCCGCCGACGAGGTGTTGACGACCGCCCCGCCCGCCGCCTCGAGGTAGGGCGCGGCGGCGTGGGTGCAGCGGAAGGGTCCGAGCAGGTTGACCGAGAGCAGCCGCTGCCAGAACTCCTCGGTGAAGCGGTCCAGATCGCTCGGGGGGATGGTGCGCGGGGTGCCGGGCGTACCCGCGTTGTTGATGAGGTAGTCGAGCCCGCCCATCGCCTGCGCGGCACGCTCCACCATCGCGCGCGCCCCCCGCGGGTTCCCGACGTCGCCGGGCGCGGACAGGACCGCGAGCCCCTCGGCGCGCAGGCGGCCGACCGTCTCCTCGAGTCGCGGGTTGCCGGCGAGGTCGTTGATGGCCACCGTGGCCCCGCTGCGGGCGAAGAGCTCGACGGTACCGAGGCCGATGCCGGAGGCTCCGCCGGTGACGAGGGCCTTCCGGCCGGTGAGGTCTGCACTGATCATGAATTTTCTCCTCGGGTCTCTCGTCGGATGGGACACCGTGAGAACGTGCTGTCCTGATGCCGGCACGGGACGCAGGGCTGATTGGTTCTCTTGACCGTGTCCAATACATTCAAGGGGTTATGTCGATCGCCGAGCGTTTCGAGCGAAGTCGTCGTCAACTGAAGAAAGAGCTTCTGCATCGAGGATGCTACGCTGTCCGGCAGCGATCGAGGACGCCCACGAACTGATCTGCCCTGGCACGGGACGTGGCGGCGCTCGACCTGTCCGAGCGGCCGATGGCTCGAGCAGGGGAGGCCTGCAGAGCAATCCGGGTCTGTCCTCGGGGTGACCGGCGCGACGCGGCAGGAACACTCGGTCGAACAGCAGGATTCCGTCATTCTCGCGGAACGAGTGTGGTGTCCCGGAAACAAGTATCCGAAACGTCGGTGCCTTCATGGAGACTGGAGGGCTGTATTCCGTCCGTCATTCCCGCGGAAGCGGGAATCCAGAGCCTCGCTGGACCGATTCCGGGCGGTCTCGCACCGGTTTTGCGGCCCTGGGCCCCCGCTCCCCCAACGAGGTCAGGGACACGCTTCGCGGGGATGACGGCTGGGACAGTCCGATCTTGTGCACGCGTGTTTCCGGGACACGACACCAGGGATCCCCCTGAAGCGGAGAGCGACGGCAGCATTCGTTCAGGCGGGCAACGGCAGTTCAGGAGCCCGGCGCGAGCGATGACTGGTCGGGCATCTCGAAGGGGGTCGGGTCCGCGAAGCGCCGCAGCACGTTGGTGGTGAGGCGCGCGATGGCGTTGTCGTAGCGGTCGACGCCGAGCGCGCCCGCGTAGCCGATGGAGCCGGTGGAGAACACCGCGCCTCCCCCCGGCGTCTCGAAGAAGACCATGTCGGCGCGGATGTCGGGGTTCTGGGTGGCGTCGGTCATCGGGTGGCTCTGCAGCATCTCCTCGGGCACGAGCTCGTAGATGTTGGAGTGGCCCTCCGAGCTCGCCAGGACGAGGGCGTGGGCGGGGGTCCCGAGCCGCGGGTTCACGCAGTCGAGCTCCCAGCTCGCGGCCCCGCCGAGGCATACTCCGAAGTCGCCGACCACCTCCTCCTCGATGCCCTCGAAGATGAACGCGGCCCGCGGATCGGCGGCGGCGGGCCGGCGCCGGTAGGGCGCCCCGGAGTCGAAGCCCTGGCTGATGAAGCCGACCCCGGTGATCAGGTTGGGGGGGCGGCGCTGCCGGCGCCACATCCCGCCCAGCTCGCCGGTGAAGCTCATGTGGTACTCGCCCGCCTGCGCGGCCCAGGTGCGGATGCCGCCCTCCGCGCGGCGCACTTCGATGACGCCGGGCAGCTCCGGGTGGAAGGCGATGCGCCAGTAGAAGCCGTTGCCGCCCATGTACATGAGGCGACCGCCCGCATTGAGCCACCCTTCCAATGCATCGAGCATGCGGAGCGAGTAGTACTCGGGGTGGCTGCCGGTCACCACCACCCGGTAGCGGGAGAGCAGCTCCTCGCCCTCGCGGTGGAGGTCCTCGTCGGTGATGACATCGAAGCCGAGCCCGGCGTGTTCCAGCCAGTCGACGATCAGCATGTCGACGGTGAAGCCCCACATCCGCGAGAGAGGCTGCATCGCGAGCACCGGACGCAGCCGCGAGGAGTAGCACACCCCGCTGCCGTCGCGGTGGTGGTCGTAGGTCGAGAGGCCGAGCTCGGGTCTCTCCAGGTGCAGGAGATCCCCCTTGTCGAAGACCGTCAGCCCGCCGTTGACCGCCTCGCTCAGGGGGTCGAAGCTCAGCGTGATGATGTTCGCGTAGGCCATGTAGGTGGCGGTGGGGGCGAGGAAGGCGATGTCGGCGCTGGGGCCGCCCCGGGGGGCGCGCACGTAGAAGGGGAGGTGGTACTCGGCCTCGCCCGCTCGCAGACGCGCCGCGTACACCGCGCTCGGGAGGCCATCGGGCACTTCGAGCTCGAAGTCGCTCTCCCAGCCGCAGTCGTGGATGTCGTCGCGGTGGAAGTGGATCGCGCCGTAGTCGGCGGGGGCCTGCCGCCAGTCCGGGCTCTCCCCCGACCACGCGTGCCCGGTCATCGCGCGCGCCGGCAGGTTGACACAATGCCCGTCCCGGCGGGCCGGACCGATGTCGACGATGCGGGTGCCGGAGGTCTCGCGGGAGAAGTCCCAGGCCGAGAGCAGCGATTCGAGGCCCGCTCCCGCGGGCGGGTGGGCGCCGAGGGCCTCCACACTCTCGTCGTCGAGCGCGCCGGCGGAAAGGCGGGGGCGCTCGATCTTGCCGTCGAAGTGGCCGGAACGAAGGCAGGCACGGGCACCCTTCTCATTCGCGTGGCCGGCATGCCGGGCCGCGATGAGGAAGGGGCCGGACCCCGGGGCGGGCGGGCGCATCGCCGCCTCGCGCGCGGCGGGGGTGAAGGGATGGAATCGGTGCCCCGTGCACGGGATCTGCACCACCCGGGCGAGGCCGCGCGCGGCGTCGAAGCGGCCCGCCACCAGATACCAGTGCCGCGGCGCGAGCGGCACGCCGGTGCCGAGCGTCTGCTCGTCGAGACGCAGCGCGAGGGCGCCGTCCGCGTCCAGGAAGAGCCCGAAGCCGTGCCCCGTCGCCTCCGACCAGGTGCCGAGCAGGGCCTGCGGCCGGTCGCCGGGCATCGTCGGCCACACGTGAGCCTGGAGAGTGAAGCTCCCGGGAGCGGGGAGGGAGGGGGCCGGGTCCACGATGGCGAAGGACCCGGCGTGAATGGCTTGCGTCCGCGCCGGATAGTGTCCGTTGACCGGGGACTCGATCTCCTCCTCGCGGCAGGGCGGGGCGTCGGGACCGAGTCTCGACGCGTGCAGGCGCACGAGGTCGGCCCGGTACTCGGCGGCGCCTTCGCAGCTCACCATGAAGCGCACCCGCCCGCCGGGCGCGGCGCTCCACCGGTCGCAGTATCCGAGGAGAACCGTCATGCCCCGCCGGACTCCGCTTCCTCCTCGTCGATGCGGAGCGCCTCGCCGCAGAGCGCCTGCCAACGCAGCTTGAACACGAACCACTCCGCCTCCGCCATGCTGCGGAAGCGATGTTCGGGAAGCCTCTCCACCCGGGGAGGGTCGCGGTACATCCGACCCAGCATCCACTCTTCGCCCGGCCGGACGGTGACGAGCACGTGCTTGCCGTCCACCGGCATGCTGCGCATGCGGTTGAGCAGCACCTGCAGCTCCGGCGAGTGCACGCCGAAGGGCCGGGTGCGGAACTCCCGCGCCAGGTCGGTGCGCGAGGGGTCGAGCGGCGTGGTGTGGTAGTCGAGCACGCTCATGGCGGGGTTTCCAGGTCCACCGTCTCCGCGAACTCGTGCAGGAAGCGGATGTGGCCCGACGCGTCGTGGCCTTCGTCCGCGGTGATGACGGAGAGGTGGGTGGCACCGAGCGCGCGCCACGCCTCGGCGAGAGCGCCCCAGGTGTCGCGGGGCACCCGGTCGAGGCGGATGCGCGCCTCCATGCCGATCTCCGCCGGATCCCGGCCCGCGGCCCGCGCCGCGCACGCGATCTGCTTGAGGTCGTCCCTCACCTTGGCGCCGGGGGCCTCGCTGTCCTGCGACTCGGGGAACCAGCCGTCGCCCATGCGCCCGATGCGGTCCATGGTCGCGGCGACGTAGCCGCCGATCCAGACCGGAATCGGCCGCTGCACCGGCAGCGGGTTGATCCCCGCTTCGGGGATCCGGTGCCATCGGCCCTCGAAGTCCACGACCTCCTCGGTCCAGAGCGCCCGCATCACCGCGATCTGCTCCTCGCAGCGCCGGCCCCGGTTGCGGAAGCTCTCGTTGAGGCCGGTGTACTCGATGTCGTTCCAACCCACTCCGATCCCGAGGCGGAGCCTTCCGCCGCTGAGAACGTCGACTTCCGCCGCCTGCTTGGCGACCAGTACCGTCTGGCGCTGGGGCAGAATGACGACCCCGCTCACGAGCTCGAGGCGTTCCGTGACCCCGGCGAGGTAGCCGAAGAGCACGAAGACTTCGTGGAAGAGCGAGTCGGAGGTATAGGGGCCGCGGAAGTCCGGACGATTGCGCACGCCGGCGCCGAGCACATGGTCGTAGGCGAGGAGGTGCGCGTAGCCGAGCTCCTCCGCCGCCTGCGCGAATGCCCTGACCGCCCCCGGGTCGGGGCCGATCTCGGCCTGGGGAAAGACCACTCCGATGCGCATGCCTTCGCTCCTCCCGGCGCCCTGATCCCGGCGAAGCGCGCACTTTAACCGGATACGGGCAGGGACGTGGCCCGCCGCTTCCACCGGGCATCGGCGGGACATCTCGGAGGAGCGATGGCCGCGGGCGCGGGGGCTCGCCGGATGGGACGCTGCGAAAGCGTGCTACCCTGTGCCGGCTCGGGCCTTCTCCTGCGCTGCCCGGTCGAGATCCAGCAATGAGCGGTGTTTTCGTCTACTGGGACAACTCCAACATCTTCCACGAAGCGCAGCGCATCGCGGAAGAAAGGGACGGGACCGCGGGCGCGCGCTATCTCGTTCGCATCCACTTCGACAACCTGCTGCGCCTGGCCCACGCTGGCCGTCCACTGGAGAAGGCGGTGGCGGCCGGCTCCATCCCCCCGGAGATGCGTCAGTTGTGGAACCGGATGGAGAACAACGACGTGGAAGTCGATCTGTTCGACCGCGGCGCCCGGGACCGGGGAGAGCAGCAAAGTCCTGATCAGTGGTTGCAGTTGCGCATGCTGGAAGACGCGCTGGACCATAACGGCGATCCCGGCATCGTAGCCCTGCTGACCGGCGACGGCGCCGGCTATGTCGAAGGTCGGGGATTTCACAGCACTCTGGAGCGGATGCACCGGCTCGGCTGGAAGGTGGAAGTGTTGTCGTGGGCGCATTCGTGCAACCGGAGGATGCGCGAGTGGGCGGAGGAGCATGGGGTCTTCGTCCCCCTGGACGACTACTACGCCGCCGTGACCTTCCGGGAGCCGTCTCGTCCCGGTCACGAGTTTGCGACGGCACGGGACGTGGGGGCGCTGGACCTGTCGGAACGGCCGGCGGCCTGAGTATGGGAGGCCGGCGGAGCGATCCGTCCGGCAAGGTCCGAAACGGGAGCGCTCGTGCCGCCGGGCGGCGGAGTGATGACGCAGAGAGGGGGGAGTCGAGGGCGCCGGACGCGCTGCGAGGCTCCCGTCGGACTCGATCGCACCCACGCGGAGACGCTCGGCGCCGGGGTTTCTCCGCTGCCGTCGTCCTGCTCCTGCTCGCGTCCTTGCGCGTCGCCGCCGAGGACGTTGCGGTGCTGCGCGGCGGCGACCTGGACGCTTGGGAGGAGAAAGTCTTCAGTGGGAAGACCGCATACGAGCGGGTCCGTGTCGACGAGCGCATCGTGGTCCGCGCGACGAGCCGAGGGACCGCCTCCGGCCTGTTCCGCAAGGGGCGGGTCGACCTGGAGAAGACGCCCATCCTCGAGTGGACGTGGCGGGTGGAGGGAACGCTCGGAGACATCGACGAGCGCACCCGCGAAGGCGACGACTACAGTGCCCGGGTCTATGTCGTCCGCTCGGATCCGGTGTTCTTCTGGCGCACTCGCGCCGTGAGCTACGTCTGGGCGAGCACGCGGACGGTGGGCGAGACCTGGCCGAACGCGTACACCGGCGCCGCACGCCACATCGCGTTGCGATCGGGCAATGCGCTCGCGGGCCAGTGGGTGAAGGAACGCCGCAACGTGCGCGCCGACTTCCGGGCCCTGTTCGGAAAGGATGTCCGCTCCATCGATGCGGTCGCGATCATGAGCGACACTGACAACACCGGCGGCTCCGCGCTCGCGTACTACGCTGACATCACCTTCACGAGCGAATGAACGCCGCCTCGAGTGGATGGGAGGGTCCGGGCTCAGGGCTGTGATCGAATGGGAGGGCGACGTGCAGGCTGCGGCTGGCCTGCCCGGCCCACGCTGTCGGCGAGCCCGTCGGCGGGAACGCGCGCCCACCCCGCGCCCACCCCGCGCGATATGCGTGTCATGTCGTCATTCCCGCGCCCTCCCCGCGCGATGTGCGTGTCATGTCGTCATTCCCGCGGAAGCGGGAATCCACGGGCGCCCTCCGCCCCCGAGGTGGGTGTCCACACCGCCTCGGGGGGTGCCGGATCCGCCCCCATCGGTCCCGCACCGTCTACCGCGATCCCCGGTGCGCGTCCGGATCGCAGAATGAAACGATCCTGGCTCGTGGTGCCATCCCCGTTGACAAGAGAGGACCCTGGATACAATATCCAAAAAGCGAACGAGCGGTCGGCCGGGAGCATGTATGGTCCTCTGGATGCGTGTGGATACCTGCCCGCGAGTGAGCCGGGAAGGCCGCTCTGCCGATGGCCGCGGACATGAGGGTTTGCGGAGCGCGCGCGGGGCCATGTGGGGCGAACCGGACGCGGGCCGAGCGCGGCCACGAGGGACCGGATCTGCCGCACACTCGTGATCCGAACCGGTTGATTACGGGCACCGCCCCGGACCCTGGTGCGGTGGATGACCAATGGCGTGCTTCGGCCTGGCGAAGCGATGGACGGTGGAGAGGAGCAACGATGTCAATCAAACGCAGAAAGTTTCTCCAAGGGACCGCGGCCACGGCGGCCACGGTCGCGGCGGTGCCGTGGGCGACGCGCTCCGGTCATGCGAGTGAGGCGGTCCGCGTTGCGGAGCTGCATGACCTTTCCGGCGTGATCGATATATTCGGGATATCCTGCAACGAGGCATTCAACCTCGCGGTCGAGGAGACCAATGCTGCCGGCGGCTTGCTCGGGAGGCCGGTCGAAGTCTCGACATACGATACCCAGTCCAACAATCAGCTCTACGCTCAGTACGCGCAGAGGGCGGCCACGCAGGACAAGGCCCACGTCGTCCACGGCGGCATTACCAGCGCGTCACGCGAGGTGATTCGCCCGATCCTGAAGCGCTTCAACACCCTCTACTTCTACAACTGCAACTACGAAGGCGGGGTGTGCGACCGAAACTGCTTTTCGGTCGGCACCGTGCCGGGGCACAACGTCCGGGCGCTCGTCGACTACGCGGTGAAGAACATCGGCAAGTCGATGTACACCATCGCCGCGGACTACAACTACGGTCAGATCATCTCCGCGTGGGGCAGGAAGTTCGTGCAGGAGCATGGCGGCTCGGTGCTCTCGGAGGACTACTTCCCTCTCGACGTCACCCAGTTCGGCTCGGTGATCAGCAAGATCCAGGCGGCGAAGCCGGACATGATCTGGTCGGCCCTGGTGGGCACCGCGCACTTGGCGTTCTATCGCCAATGGGCGGCGGCCGGCATGCTGCACGAGATCCCGATCGTCTCGCCGGTGTTCGCTGCGGGCCAGGACCTCAGCATTCTTCAGCCCGAGGAGACCGAGGGCATCCTGGTGGCCTACAGCTACTTCGAGACCATGGACACACCGGAGAACAACGCCTGGACCGCGGCCTTCCGGGAACGCTTCAACCGGCCCCGGGGTTACATCAACGACAACCTGCACGACGCCTACCTGGGCTGGAAAATGTACGCCGCCGCGGTCGAGCAGGCGGGCACCACCGACCGCATGCCGGTCATCGAAGCCCTCGAGAGCGGCATCACCCTTGATCTCCCTACCGGCACCTACACCATGCACGGGCCCTCCCATCATTGCATCAAGGACGTGAGCATCGCCCGTATCGAAGGCAACGAGTTCAAGATCATCGAGACCTTCGAGAAGCAGATGCCGGAGAGCGCGGAGACCTGCGACCTGTTCGCGAACCCGGACGAGAATCGGCAGTTCCAGCCGTCGATCTAGGCCCCGGCGGCACCGCCGGAACGAGGCTCCTCGGGCCCGAGCATACCGGGCATGAGGAGCCCTCGTGCGGCGATTGCCGGGCCGGGCGGACGAGCACACTTGGCGCTCCATCCAGCCCGAGCTCACCCATGAGCTCGGCTGGCGAGGCCGGTTTCACAAGGGCGAGCGATGGATCTTGCCGCGGTACTCGCAATCGATGTTCTCTTCTCGGTGGCGAGCCTGGCGCTGATATGCACCGGGCTCGCGATCATCTTCGGCATGATGCGGGTCATCAACTTCGCACATGGCGAGCTCCTCATGATGGGCGCCCTGTCGGTCATCATCTTCACCGACCTCGGGATCAATCTCTGGATCTCGATGCTGGTGATCTCGCCGATCGTGGTCGGTGTCTTCGGAATCGTCATCGAACGGGTCCTCATCCGCCAGCTCTATGGCCGGATGATCGAGACCCTGCTCGCCACCTGGGGCCTGAGCTTCTTCCTCATCGGGCTCGCCACCACGTTCTTCGGCAACACGACACGCGGTCTGTCCGCACCGCTCGGCAGCCTGCAGATCGGCGACTATCGCACCGGGCTCTATGGCGTGTTCGTCATTGCCCTCACCACGGGCGTCCTGCTCGCGGCCTATGTCGTCCTGCGCTACACCCGGGCCGGCCTGATCGCCCGGGGCACCATGCAGAACGCGACCATGGCATCGTCGCTCGGCATCGACACTCCGCGGGTCTACTCCCTCACCTTCGGCATCGGCGCGGCCATGAGCGGTCTTGCCGGTGCGGTCCTGGCGCCACTCTCGGGCGTGGTCCCGACGATGGGGCTGGCTTACATCGCCAAGGCGTTCATCGCAGTGATCAGTGGCGGCGTGGCGATCCTCTCGGGCACCGCCACCGCCTCCGGTCTCTACGGCACGATCAACCAGCTCGTCACTTTCGCGACCACCCCGGTCATCGGTGAGGTGGCGCTGCTCGCCTCGGCCATTGTCCTGCTGCGCATCATGCCGGAGGGGATTTCGGGCCGCTGGTTCAGGAGGGGGTTGTGAAGGCCGGCACGGACCGCGCCGGGCTGGTGGTCATGGCCTGCGCCGGTCTTGCCACCCTGCTCGGCGCGCCCGCGCTCCTGGACATCGCGGACCTCTTCAACCTCACGGTCTACATCATCATGTCGGTCCTGGCGCTCAGCCTGGCACTGGTCTGGGGCTACGGCGGCATCCTCTGCTTCGGGCAGGCCGCGTTCTTCGGTCTGGGCGGCTACTGCTACGCGATCGCCGCCATCAACATGGGCGAGAGCACCGTTCCGATCATCCTGGCGGTGGCACTGCCGGGCGCCTTCGCCGCCTTGCTCGGCTACTTTCTGTTCTTCGCCCGCCTGAGCGACGTCTACCTCGGCGTGATCACCCTGGTGGTCACGCTCATCCTGTTCAATCTGATCGGCAGCACGGCCGGCCCGGAGTACAAGCTGGGAGACGCCTATCTCGGCGGCTACAACGGCATACCGGCGGTTCCACCCATCAACGTGCCCGGCGACGCCGGCCGCTTCCTCGACATCAACGGCTTGTTCTACCTGTCGACAGGTATCCTGCTGCTGGTCTACTTCGGCCTTCGGGCGCTGCTGCACTGCCACTTCGGACGCGTGATCGTCAGCGTCCGCGAGAACGAGCAGCGAGCCGAGCTGCTCGGCTACGACGTGCGCCTCTACAAGCTCGCGGTGTTCACGTTGGGGGCGGCGATCGCCGGCCTCTCCGGTTGCCTCTACGCGGTATGGGGGGCATACGTGGGGCCCAACGTGTTCAGCCTGGCGATGACGGCCCAGATCCTGATGTGGGTCATCGTCGGCGGGCTCGGTACGCTGGTCGGGCCGATCATCGGCTGCTTCCTGCTGCAGATCCTGGTGACCGGGGTCGGTACCCAGCAAGCCCTCAACAGCTACCTGGTGCTGGGCGGGATTCTTCTCGTTTTCGTCTCCTTCGTGCCGCGCGGCCTGGTGCCTCTGCTCGGCGATCTGCTGCAGAGCCTGCGCGACGGCGCAATCCGCCCCCGCAAGGGACGCTTCACCCCGAGCCGTTGACAGAGAAGGGATGATGGTCGCCCCGCCGCTGCTGGAAACCCGGAACCTCGGCAAGCGCTTCGGCGGCGTCGAGGCGCTCAGGAGCATCGACTTCGGCCTCGCAGAGGGCGAGCTGCGCTGTCTGATCGGGCCCAACGGGGCCGGCAAGAGCACCTTTTTCAAGCTGTTGACGGGTCAGCTCGAGCCGAGCGAGGGCAGCGTGCGCTATCGCGGCCGCGACATCACCGGCTGGACCAGCAGCCAGATCGCCCGGCTCGGAATGGGCATCAAGATGCAGGTGCCGAGCGTGTTCGACGGCCTGGACGTACGGGAGAACCTCAGGCTCTCGGCCCGCCGCAAACACGATCGCCGCCGCAGCGCCGAGGTGGTCGAGGAAACCCTCGCCCGCCTGGACTTCGGCGAGCTGGCCGAGGTCCGCGTCGCGCACCTCTCCCACGGCCAGAGGGCACTGGTCGAGCTGGGTATCGTCCTGGCCGCGAAGCCGGACCTGCTACTGCTCGACGAGCCGACCGCGGGCATGACCGGCGAGGAGGTGGCGCGTACCGCCGAGCTCATTCGCGACATCAACGGGACCTGCGCCCTGATCGTGGTCGAGCACGACATGAACTTCATCAGGATGATCGCCAGTCAGGTGACCGTGTTCCATCAGGGCGCGATACTGATCGAGGACACCATGGAGCACCTGGTGCGGAACCCGCAGGTACGCGATATCTATCTGGGCCGGCAAGCCGAGGTGCCGGATGCTTGAGATCACCGGCTTGCACGCCGGCTACGGCCGGATCCCGATTCTCCACGGCATCGACCTGAGAGTGGCCGAGGGCGAGACGATCGGCATCCTCGGCCACAACGGCATGGGCAAGACCACCCTGATCAAGACGGTCATGGGGATAATCGAGCCGACCGAGGGAAAGGTCGAGTTCCTGGGCGAGGACATCACCCGCGCGCCCCCCTTCGAGCGGGCACGCCGGGGCATCGGCCACGTCCCGCAGGGCCGCGAGATCTTTCCGGGCATCAGTGTCCTCGAGAACCTTCGCATGGGCGCCAGCACCCGGGGCAACCGGGAGACGGAGGTCATCAATGGGATGCTGGAGGATT
>CAYFYD010000078.1:0-12173 GCA_964347195.1 uncultured Ectothiorhodospiraceae bacterium | reverse complement strand
CTGAATGTCTTCCTTCTCTGGTGTGTGCATCTTCACTGCAACCGTCTCCGTTCGTATCTTCGCCAGTGTACCGGATGTACTTGGCGGGGATTCCTGGGGTTTCTGCAAGAAGCTGGACGCGTAATAGAGGGCATTGCGACCATAGCGCTCAGCGATCAGCCCGACCGATTGCCGTAACTTTCCGTTATGTGAGCGCCTCTCTTGTCTGGCTCAATGCGACTCAATTCGTCCTGAAGATCAGACCGGCTCGGCACTCGACGGTTCCCCCACCACAAGTCCTATCGGGTTGTCCCACGTATGTTTCGGGTAGCTGATCTCGTCTCCCGCGGATATGTCAGCCAGATCTGCAAGACGCATGCACTCCTCGTACTGTTGTGCCGCCTCCTGGAGAAGCTGGGCAACTTCACCTCCAAGTTGCATTAGTCGAGGTGTATCAGCGCGAGTTGAGCCTATGATTGTCGGCATGGCGAAGCCTTGGGGGTCTTGTAGTTCGAGTTCACTAACGATGAGTCTTGAGCTTCGCTGTGAATCGAGATCGTTTCAGACATGGATTGCCATGAGCTAAACTGTCCTTAAACGCCAAATGCGCCGTCGAAGAGGAAATGTTGCATTATCTCCATGCGCTTCGCGCCACTCGTAGCGAGCGCGTCGAAGCGCTTCGTCGATGTATTCGGTCAGCATGGCATCGAGGCATCCGACGCGCCCGAACGCGACGTTCGATCCGGTTCCCGTAGCCTTCCCCGGTCTCGCAGGTTCACTGCGGCTCGACGCGACTCGATGCCCATTGCCTCCCTCCCCGGCTGTCGCCGACGATCCGTGCCAAGACACGTGCACTTCGCGCCTGCGGAGTCTGGCCCAACTCCGAGCCGGCAATCAAGCTCGAGCCTGCGGCGCGGACCCCTCTGGACCCCGCCGAGACGTACGAGGACGCACTCTGCCTGCCGAGGGTGCCACTCCGTCCACCGCGAACGGTCCGCCGTCCCCAACGTTCAGCGGCACGATGCGCCTGGAGCTGTCCGGGTCGTCGCTCATCGCAGCATGTAGCGCGGCCCGAGTGCGACGCGCTCGAGGGGTTCGCACCAGGCGATCTCCCCGTCCACGTACACTTCGAAGGTCTGGGCATCGACCCGGATCTCGGGACACAGGTCGTTGTGCATCATGTCGCGCTTGCCGAGCCCGCGGGTCCCCGAGACCGGGAGCAGCGGCTTGGCCAGCCCGAGCCGGCCGGCGACGTCGGCCTCAATCGCCAAGGGGTGCACGAAGTTGACGCTCAGCCCTTGGGGCGCGCGGCCGTGCGCCCCCCACTGCGGCCTCGAGATGAGGGGGTCACAGGTCGATAGGCTCGCCGCCGCGTCGCCGGACACCGCCCAGGCGACGAAGCCGCTCTTGATGACGATTGCCGCCTTGATGCCGAAATGGGTCGGCCGCCACAGCACGATGTCCGCCATCTTTCCCGGCTCGAGCGATCCAATCCACTCCTCGACGCCGAAGGTGCGGGCCGCGTTGATGGTGTACTTCGCGATGTAGCGCTTGATGCGCTCATTGTCGGCCCTCGCCGTGCGCTCCCCGGGCAGGCGGCCGCGCTGGTCCTTCATCTTGCTCGCGAGCTGCCAGCAACGGGGAACGACCTCGTTGATCCGGCCCATCCCCTGGCTGTCCGAACCGAACATCGAGATCGCGCCCATGTCGTGGAGGATGTCTTCGGCCGCGATGGTCTGGGGGCGGATGCGGCTCTCGGCGAAGGCCACGTCCTCGGGGACGGCCGGGTTCAAGCGGTGGGCGACCATCGTCATGTCCAGGTGCTCGTCGAAGGTGTTGACGGTGTAGGGATTCGTGGGGTTGGTCGACGAGGGCAGGCAGTTCGGCACCGCGTTGCAGCGAATGATGTCCGGCGCGTGACCTCCGCCGGCGCCTTCGGTGTGGTACATGTGAATGGTGCGGCCCGCGATCGCGGCGATGGTGTCCTCGTAGAAGCCTGCCTCGTTGAGCGTGTCGGTGTGGAGCTGCACCTGGAAGTCGTGCGCGTCCGCCGCCCGGAGACAGGCGTCGATGGTGGCGGGCATCGCGCCGTAGTCCTCGTGGATCTTCACGCCGATGACCCCGCCCGCGAGCCCCTCCGCGACGGACTCGGCGAAGTGCAGACTGCCGCGGGAGAAGAATCCGAAGTTCACCGGGAAGTGCTCGGCCGCCTGCAGCATGCGGCCGGTGTGCCACTCGCCACCGCTGTCTATCGCCATCAGGATGCCGTGCCCGCCGCCGAACATGGAGGTCAGCCCGGTGGAGAGTGCGTGATGGCACAGCTCGACGCTCTTCTGGTGCACGTGCACGTCGATGCCGCCGGGCGTCGCGATGCAGCCTTCACCGTGGCAGACCACCGTGGACGCACCGCACACCAGCTCGGGGTGCACCCCGGCCATGATCGCGGGGTTGCCCGCCTTCCCCACCCCGACGATCCTGCCGTCGCGGATGCCGATGTCGCCCTTGACGATCCCGAGCACCGGGTCGATCACCAGCGCGTTGTGCACCACCATGTCGAGGCAACCGCCGGCGCGCCTGACCCCGGCGGCAAAGCCCATGCCGTCGCGCATCGTCTTCCCGCCCCCGGTCATACACTCTTCGCCCGGCACCGCATGGTCGTGCTCGACCTCGGCGAGCAGCGATGTATCGCCCAGCCGGACGAGGTCCCCCCGGGTGGGTCCGTAATGAGCGGCATACGCCGCCCTCGTCATCGTGACCATGAACAGTCCTCCTCTTCAGGCGCCGAGAAAGCCGTGCCTTCGCGCGCGCTCGATCGCGGCTTTCTTCACCGAGGCCGAATGGATGGAGCCGTTGGTCAGGCTATTGAGCCCCGTGACCTCGCCGGTCCCGCCTATCTCGACCAAGGTCACTTCCCGGCTCGCCCCCGGCTCGAAGCGCACCGCGGTACCGGCCGGGACATCGAGGCGCATGCCGAATGCCCTCTCCCGGTCGAAGTCGAGGCCCTTGTTCGCCTCGAAGAAGTGCAGGTGACTGCCGATCTGCACCGGACGGTCGCCGGTGTTCAGGACCCGAAGCGTCCGGCGCCGCCGGCCGGGATTGAGCTCGATGTCCTCATCGGGGGTGATGATCTCGCCCGCGCGTTCCTCCGGCGTACCGGCGTCGCTCTGCCGGCCCGGTCGGATCGGCTCGTGGACCGTCACCAGCTTGGCCCCGTCGGGGAACATCCCCTCGACCTGGACGATCGGCATCAGGCGGGCCACGCCGGGCATCACGTCGTCGGTGGTGAGAAGCCGTGAGCCGAGGCCCATCAGCTCCGAGACCGGGCGTCCTTCGCGCGCCCCCTCCAGGATCTCGTCCGCGATGTACGCCTGCGCTTCGGGGTGGTTGAGCCTGAGCCCCTTCGCCCGGCGCCGGCGGGCGATCTCGGCCGCGACGAAGATCGTGAGTCGTTCCATTTCAGTGGGAGTGAGCATCATGACGGCAGGTCTCCTGACAGGTAGCGAAGGGGAGGTTTGCACTCCGGGCACATCGAGCGTCAAAGGGCCCCGCCAAGGGGGCGCAGGCGCGTGCATCGCCCTCTGCCCCGGCCGGGTACCGCTCGCGAGCCATCGTACTCGGAAGCACGGCGCTTCCGAGTACTTCCGAGCTTCGCGCCGGAGGCCGCGGGCGGGGCGCAGAGGACAAAGGCCCTCGCCCCGGCGAGGGGGCCGGCCAGGGAGCTCGGAAGCTTGGCGGTTCAGAGCTCTTCAGAGTAGATTTCCGAGTAATGAACCTCACCGAGACGCTACGCAGACCCGAGGGCAAGACCCTGGAGTTCAAACGGGACCTCTCCTCTCCGGATGGATTCCTGCGCACGGTCGTGGCGTTCGCCAACACCTCCGGTGGCACGCTTCTCATCGGGGTCGAGGACCGTTCGGGACACATACGGGGCGTGACCGAGCCCTTGAACCCGGAAGAACGCGCCGTGAATCTGATCAGCGACTCGATCCGGCCGCGCCTCCTGCCGGACCTGGAGATAGTGAACTACCGAAACGCGCAGTTGCTGGCGGTCCGGATTTACCCGAGCTCGAGGCGGCCTCACTTCATTGCGAGAGCAGGTCTCGAAGCCGGCACCTACGTTCGCGTGGGCTCCACGTTGCAGGAGAAACTAAGGAAAGCGAATCGATGGAATCGAATACTCTCAGCGCCCCCTCGCCGGAGTCGGTCCATGAGATAGAGACCGCGTGGATCCCGTTGTCTGACGGGTGCCGGCTGGCCGCGCGCATCTGGCTCCCCGCTCACGCCGAGGAGCGGCCCGTCGGTGCGGTAGTGGAGTACATCCCGTACCGGCGCCGTGATCTGAGCCGGATGCGGGACGAGCCGATGCACCGGTACTTCGCCGAGCACGGCTACGCCAGCCTGCGAGTGGACCTGCGCGGTTCCGGCGACTCGTCGGGGTTACTCGAGGACGAGTACACCCGACAGGAGTGGAACGACGGGACCGAAGCGATCGCCTGGATCGCCGCTCAGCGCTGGTGCAACGGCTCCGTCGGCATGATCGGGCTTTCCTGGGGCGGGTTCACCGCGCTGCAAATCGCGGCGCTGCGCCCTCCCGCCCTGAAGGCGATCATCACCGTGGGCTCCACCGACGACCGCTATCGCGACGACATGCACTTCACCGGCGGGTGCCTCATCGACGACCAGATGGAATGGGGCACCGGGTTCCTCTGCTACCTGAGCCTGCCTCCCGATCCGGAAGTGGTCGGCGAGGAGTGGCGGCAGACGTGGTTCTCCCGACTCGAACACCTGCGCCCGCCCGTGCACCGGTGGCTCCGTCACCAGCACCGCGATGCGTACTGGCGGCACGGGTCGGTCTGCGAGGACTTCCCCGCCATCGAAGCGGCGGTGTACGCGGTCGGGGGATGGGCCGACGGCTACTCGAACGCCGTGTTCCGGCTGATGGAGGGCCTTGCCGCGCCTCGCCGGGCCACGGTGGGCCCGTGGGGACACCTGTATCCCCACGAGGGTGTCCCCGGCCCCGCCGTCGGCTTTCTGCAGGACGCGCTGCGCTGGTGGGAGCGCTGGCTGGACGGCGTGGACAACGGCATCATGGACGAGGCGCCCTGCCGGCTGTGGATGCAGGAGTGGGTCCGGCCCGGGCCCTGGCATTCCGAGCGGCCCGGCCGCTGGTTGGCGACCGGTGCACGACCCGGCGAGAGCACCCACCCCGTCACCTTTCACCTCACGAGCGGCGGTCTCCGCGGGCAGGCCGGAGACGAGGAACGCATCGAGACCTCATCGCCCCAGACCCTGGGTCTCGCCGCCGGCGAATGGTACGGAAAGGGCTATCCGACCGGCGAGCCCATCGACCAGCGTGTCGACGACGCTTTCTCGCTCTGCTTCGACACCGAGCCCCTGTCGGAACGATTCGAGCTGCTCGGCGCCCCGGAGCTGGACCTGCACCTCGACTGCGACCGGGAGGTGGCGCTGGTGGCGATTCGCCTCAACGATGTCGCTCCCGACGACAGCTCGTTGCGCGTCTCCTACGGGGTGCTGAACCTCACCCACCGCGAAGGTCACGAGGCACCGGCGCCTCTCGTTCCCGGCGAAAGGTTCACGGTCCGCATGAAGCTGGACCATATCGCGCACGCCTTCCCGCCCGGACATCGAATCCGGGTCGCCGTTTCGACCGCGTACTGGCCCCTCGCCTGGCCGGCGCCCGAAGTGGTCACCCTGGGGGTCCACTGCGGCCGCAGCACCCTGACGCTGCCGCGCCTGAAGCCCGATTGCGCCTCGCCGGCGCTTCATCCCTTCGAGGCGCCGGAGTGCGCCCGGGCGATGAACCGTGACGTCCACCGCCTCGGGCGCGCCACCCGCACTGTGATCGAGGACGTCGCCAGCGGCGAGGTGCGAGTCCTGGAATTCAGGGACCTGGGCGACTACCGCATCTCGGACATCGGACTGCGATTCCACGAGGTGTCCGAGATCGAGCACGCGATCCGCCGGCACGACCCGCTCTCGGCGCGCTGCACCGCGCGCCGAGAGTTCACGTTGTGTCGCGGAGACTGGCACGTGCGCATCGACGCACGCACCACCCTCACCAGCACGAAGGACGCATTTCAGGTCTCGTCATCCTGCGACGCGTACGAGTCCGGTCGCCGCGTGTTCGCCCGCAACTGGCACGACGATATCGCCCGCATGCTGATCTGAGAGCAATCTCAGGCGAACCACCAGCGGTCCGCGAGCCGGTAGCCGTCCGCGTCCCAGTTCGCCGCCACGTCACCGTGGGCCAGCGCGTCGCTCGCCGCCAGCAGGTCCGCGGCGAAGACCGGCACCACCTGACCGCCTTCATTGCTCACCATGCGCTGCATCTCGACGTACATCTCGCGACGCCGGTGCTCGTCGAGCTCCGAACGCGCCTCGAGGAGCAGGCGGTCGAAACGCTCGTTCTTCCAGAACGTGTCGTTATAGTTCGCGGTGCTCAGGTAGCCCTCCGTGAACTGCCAGTCTTCCGTCGGCCTCCCGCTCCAGTAGGACATGCACCACGCTTGGTTCATCCAGACGTTGCTCCAGTAGCCGTCGGCGGGGTGGCGCACGATCTCGATGTCGATGCCGCAGTCCCTCGCGCTCTCCTTGTAGAGGGAGGCGGCGTCGACCGCACCTTCGAAGGCGACATCCGAGGAATAGAGCTGGACCTTCAGGCTCTCCATGCCGGCCTGCTTCAAGTGAAAGCGCGCCCGGTCGGGGTCGTAGCGCCGCTGCGGCAGCTCTTCCTCGGTCGCGATGTAGCGGTTGAAGTCGCCGATGGGATGGTCGTTGCCCAGCTTGCCGTAGCCGAACAGGATCTGGTCGAGCATCTGCTGGCGCTTGCAGGCGTGCTTGATGGCCAGACGCACGTCGTTGTCATCGAAGGGCGGGGTATCCGCGCGCATCGGCAGGGTGTAGTGCTTGTAGCCGTTCTGCACGACCACGTTCAGTCCCTCGATCGCGTCCAGGCGACTCGCGGTGGCGCGCTCGACGCGGTTGATGACATCGACATCGCCCGAGCGCAGCGCCGAAGTCCTGGCGTTCACGTCCTCGATGGCGATGGTCTCGACTTCGTCGAAGTTCGCGTGGCCCTCCTTCCAGTAGTTGGGATTGCGGCGGGAGAAGGCGCGAAGGCCCGGATCCCAGACTTCCAGGACGTAGCCCCCGGTGCCGATGCCGGAGTTGAAGTCGGTCGTGCCGGAGGGATAGATCTGGAGGCGCGGATCCGACAGCAAGAAGGGGAAATCGGCGTTTCCCGACTCCAGCCGTATCAACAGCCCGCGGGCCCCGTCGTCCTGGATCTCCACGATGGAGGACAGGAGCGCCCGGAGCGCCGACTTGTCGCTCGCTCGATGCTGGTTGATGGAGAAGATGGCGTCTTCGACTTCGAGCGACTTGCCGTCGTGAAACTCCACTCCACTTCGGATCTTGAATCTCCAGCCGGTGGCGTCGTTCGTGGTGGACTCCCACTCCTCGCAGAGCTCCGGCACCAGGTTCCCGGCGGCGTCGACCTCGATGAGGCCGTTGCGGCACTGTCCGATGGCTACGACCGCCGCCATCGCGCTGAAGGGCAATGCGGGATCGAGCGAATCGCTCGTGGAGCTTCCCGAGATCCCCATGCGCAGCCGCCCGCCGCGCTTCGGCGTTGCCGCCCGAAGCGTGCGAGGCGCGCTCAGGCCTCCGATGGCCACCGCCGCGCCCAGCGCGGCGCCCTGCGCGAGGAAGGCGCGGCGCGTGCCGGCGCCGATTCCGGAAGTCCCCGGAAGCGCCGCCCGATCTCCAGGCGCCGATCCGGAGTGTGAAGCCTCTCTCTTCGTGTTCATCGCGTCGTCTCCCCTCGGGGCTCGGTCCACGGACTCCCGATTATGCGGCTCCGCGGCAGCCGACAACAGCACTTATCCGCCGCGATGCGCAGGGCCATTCAGAAGTCGAGTTGCGGGGTTCGAAGTACTGGAATCAGGCGATGGATTCCCGCGCCCCCTCCCGTCATTCCCGCGAAAGCGGGAATCCATCCCGGTCAACCAATCCCGAAGCTCGGAGTCTGAAGCCGTCAAGCCGACTTTTGAAGAGCCCTGCCGCGATGCGGCAGACAGGCGTCACCGTAGCGACGGTGCCCGTTTCCCGGTCGAGCGGCACCACGGCCGCAACGGGGTTGGCCACAGAGCGAACGAGGGTCGAGCGCAGCCCTTCCGCCGGGCCGAGGAGTCGTCCGGCCGGGACATCGAGACGCATGCCAAACGCCTTCTCCCGGTCGCACTCGAGGCCCCTGCTCGCCTCGAACAAGTACGGATGACTGCCGATCCGCACCGGACAATCGCCGGTGTTCAGGACCCGAGGCGTCCGGCGCCACCGGCGACACCACGCGCAGGGCCGAATTCTGCGGGGCCATTTCCCGAAACATCTGGAATGGCAGCCTGCACCGCGCCACAATGCGTCAAGGCATATGAGGCTCTGTCATGCGCTTTCAGGAGTTCGTGGAAGATCAGGTGTTCTCGCCAGCCCTCGTCGCCGACGCACTGCGCACTACGAAATCAGAGATCGCCGCGACGCTGGGCCTCGGGAGGGATGCGTTCGGGCGCACATCGCGCATCCGGGCGCGGAAGACTCGAGTCCGGCTTCACCAGATGCTGGAGATTCTCAACCGCGTCGAAGCTGCAACCGGTTCACCACTCGCGGCCTACGCCTGGTTTCGAGCCGAACCACTGCCGGGGTTCGGCGGCGTCACGCCGGATCAGTTGCTGCGCGAAGGCCGGACTGAACACGTGCATGCATATCTCGACCGAATCATGGCCGGCGGCTACGCCTGAATTCACACTCACCTGATGCGCTGCTCGAGACGGCGGGAAGAATCGCGAAGGCAAAGGAGTTCAAGGCCGAAACATCGTCGGAGGAGTCCGACAACGCGCAGCAGATGCGGCTCAATCCGCCCGAGCAGAGCGACGTGCGGTGGCCGGAATCGTCGCGGCGATCAAGGGAGCCCGAAAGGAGAAGCCATGAGCACGTTCGGAGAAGACCTGATCCAGTCCCTCGACGAGGCGCTGGCCCATGCCAAAGGCGAGGGCCTTGCCGTGATTCATGCGCTCATGACCCCGCACGAGATTCGCAAGCAGGCCAAGCTCACCCAAGCGCAGATGGCCCCCCTGATGGGCATGAGCCTGTCCGGCTACCTCAAGTGGGAGCAGGGAACGCGGCGGGTCAGCGGCCCGGCGGCAACGCTTTTACGGGTGATCCAGAAGGAACCGGAGGCCGTCCGGCGCGCATTGCTCTCCGCCAGCCAAACGTGAAGCATTGCCTCAGAACGAAGAAAGGTAGGGAGTTATGTAGAAAAGTGACGAAGCGCGACCAGACAATACCGTCACAAGGAACGGACACGATGCCGCGTTTCGAGGAACGTCAATGGGAGCTGCCGGATTCCATACATCGTTTCGAGTCACCGCCGTCTTCGACACGCGTGCATGACGCACTCGGTGCGATAGAGCGCATGCAGGTCGGCGACCGCTCCCGGTGCCGCGTGTCGGCGTGCGGGGATGCGGAAGCCGGACGCTGTCACAGCGGGTTGTCGTCAGCCGCCATTTCCAGCTCCCCCATGGTGCGGATGACGCTCGACTGCGGCTCCGACACGTCGAATGGTAGCGCGAGCAGGTTCACGCCGTCGAAGAACCGGTAGCGCAGAGGCGATCGGAACGACTCGTTGCGCGGGTAGATCAGAGCCACGGCCTCACAACCATAGCGCTTCGCGTAGGCGTAGAGCTGGTAGACATCCGCCCGTTGAATCCCGTGTTTGAGGTCGCCGGTGGTAGCGTCGATACGCTTCCACTTGGCGTCCAGGACCAACCGCACTCCCCCTCCCGCCCGCAGCGCAATGTCCGGCACCGTCCGAAACACCGGGTCGCCCCCGATGCGCGCTATCTCTCGGCGGGGTCCCTGAGAGACCACCTCGTATCGTTGCTGGTGCCGCCTGAAGCTGTCCACCAGGAAGTCCTCGAACACCTGCTCCATGGGGAACAGCAGCGACACGTTCCGGTTGACTCCAGCGAACGTTGCAAGGCCCCGGTTGAAGAGAAAGAGACCCACCCACTGCATGACCGGGCGGTAGTGATTCATCGACCGGTCGATATGGTGGGCGTGCCAGTCAGCGCTCGCATCGGCCGACAGCGGCACGTCGGAGAAGGAAGCCAGCGCTTCACGCAGAAGCTGACGGTTGGAGTCGTTCCGGATACGCGGCGCAAGCCGGTTCAAGGCGGTGTGGATCAGGCGATTGGCGGGGCGGTTCACACTGAGATCGTCGTGAGTGGTGTAGAAACGTGCCCGGTTGGAAGCGTTTTCGCGCAGGTGAGGTGCGAAGACGATCCGTCCCCGCAGGTAGCGCTGGTTCTCTTCGACGCTCACGTAGCGCCTTGCCAGGCCGTTTCGGGAGAGCCGCGCCAGCATGTGCAGGAAGTGTCGCACGAAAACCTCGAGCATGGGAAAACGGGACACCGAACGTATGTCGCTGTGCGGCAATGGGACGGGGAGCCTGTGCCAGGACCGCAACATCTCCAGGAATACTCGCCTGGTCTGCTCCACCGAATCCCCGGGCAGATGGTCCAGATCAATCTTGGGAAGTATCTCGAGCACGGCTCTACGGCGGGTTGTCACCACGCCGACGTAGTTGCTCGCGGCCACTTCGCCGTCCGCGCGCTTGAGCACTTGGTGCGCGAAACGGCGCAGTTCGGCTACATCCTGGTCGGCCAAGCCCGACTCCGCGAGCGCCTGGTGCTCGCGGACCGTGACCACGCAGCTCATCAGCCCTCGTCCACCTCGGACCGGCTCGGCCGACCACAGATCTTCCGGTACTCGTCCGCCGAGTGCCACCCTTCGTCGTGATCTGGCAGACGCTCGTAGATCTTTCGGCTTTCATCCACGAGGTCCGGAGCCGGAAAGGAGCTGTCCACCGGTTACTCCCTGACAAAGGCGTTGTTCCCCAGCACGGCACGAATCTTCGACCAGTCGTCGAAGAAATACTCCTGCAGCAAGGGAAAGATCCGGTTGCGGAACACCTCGGCGAGATCCTTCAGGCTGCGAAGGTTCAGGAAGTAGGTGTGGCCGATCTGGTGCTCACGGTCCAACAACACGGCGATCCGCTCGTTCAGCGTCCTCAGCAAGTCGCGGCAATCGACGCCCTCGACGTCTCCGATGCCTTCGTGGTCCGGGTTCGGCATCCTTTCCAGGAACGTGAAACGTCGGCGCAGCGCGGTGTCCAAGAGCTGAATCGACCGGTCCGCCGTGTTCATCGTACCGACGAGGTAGAGGTTGCCCGGTACACCGAACGGATCGCGTGAATACGGAAGTGTCGCCCAAGTCTCCTCGACCTCACCGATGCGGCGGGAGTCCTCGATCAGCGTGATCAGCTCCCCGAAGACCCGGGCGATATTGCCTCGGTTGATCTCGTCGATGATCAGCACGAAGCGCTCGTCCGATCGCTTGCGGGCTGCGTTCGCCAAGCGCATGAAAATGCCTTCGTGCCGCTCGTAGAGAAGTTCACTCTTGGGAAGTTCCCCCTCGGCTAGCACGGGGCGGATACCTTCGATGAAGTCCTCGTAGGCGAAGTTCTGATGGAAAGTCACCAGTGCGATGTTTCCCGCGCCTGTATGTGGATCGAAGCGCAACTTGTTAAAGCGCTCGATGTCGTGATTGCCGCTTCCGCCCTCGACGATCGACAGCGCGAGATTGACAGTGTCCCACGTCTTTCCCGTTCCAGGCGGCCCGTAGAGGATCTGGTTCCGCGGGGCGACCGCAGGCGGGATCCGCGGCGCGGCAGAGGGGCGATCCTCCACTACGTCGTGTTTCAGAACGCAGATCTTTGCAAGCTTGTTCGGGCCGGAGTGCCCGTGCCTTTCGAGGAAGCTCCGCAATGCGGCGCTGAGCTCGGCACCTTGGCGCATGGTAGACGGCACAACCTCGAACCATTCCCGGAGGGCAGACTCGGTATCCCCGCCGTGCATGTACCCGCCGATCCCCTCTTTTGCCGACAGGTAGGTCATGGCGGTGTTCTTCGCGTACCCGATGAATTTCGATGGCCCGAATAGCCACCTTCCGTCGTCCGATTTGACGGCATACCAAACTTTGTGCGACGTCATCCAGTGGGCGAGTCCCTCTTGAACCTCGGTCTGGTAGCGTTTGATGTTCTCGACCGCATCGTCCGAGCT
>CAYFYD010000077.1:0-12207 GCA_964347195.1 uncultured Ectothiorhodospiraceae bacterium | reverse complement strand
ATTCGGTGATGGAGAACGACACCCTGGTGGCGGTGCCGCTCTTCCTGTTCATGGGATACGTGGTGGAGCGCGCGAACATCGTCAACCGCCTCTTCTATTCACTGCAGCTCGCGGCCCGGAACCTGCCCGGCTCGATGGCGGTTGCCGCGCTCATCACCTGCACGGTGTTCTCCACCGCGAGCGGCATCGTGGGCGCGGTGGTGACGCTGATGGGGCTGCTCGCCTTCCCGGCCATGGCCGCGGTCAACTACCGCAAGGACTTCGCTTCCGGGGTCATCTGCGCGGGCGGCACCCTGGGCATCCTGATCCCGCCGTCGATCATGTTGATCGTGTACGCGGCGATCGCGGAGCTGTCGCCCCTGCGCCTCTACGCGGCGGCGGTGTTCCCGGGCCTGATGCTGGCCGCCTTCTACATCGTCTACGTCATAGTGCGGGTCATGCTCAACCCGTCGATTGCGCCGAAGCCGAACATGGACACCGCTCCCGGCCCCGGACGGATCTACCTGGAGCTCCTCACCTCCTTCGTGCCCCTGACCGTGCTCATCATGCTGGTGCTGGGGTCGATCCTGGGGGGCCTCGCGACCCCGGCCGAAGCGGCGGCGATGGGGGCGCTCGGGGGGCTGGTCCTCGCCTTCCTGTACCGCTCCCTGACGTGGACGAAGCTCAAGGAGTCGATCTACCTGACCGCCAAGGCGACGGCCATGGTGTGCTGGCTCTTCGTCGGTTCGTGGACCTTCGCGTCGGTGTTCTCCTATCTCGGCGGGCACGACGTGATCGAGCACTGGGTGCTGTCGATGGAGCTCGCCCCGTGGCAGTTCCTGATCATGGTGCAGCTCATCATCTTCGTCCTCGGCTGGCCGCTCGAGTGGTCGGAGATCCTGATCATCTTCGTGCCGATCTTCCTGCCGATGCTGGATACCTTCGGCGTCAATCCCTACTTCTTCGCGATGCTGATAGCGCTCAATCTCCAGACCTCCTTCCTGACGCCGCCCATGGCGATGTCGGCGTACTACCTGAAGGGCGTCCTGCGCGGCCAGATCGAGCTGATCCAGATCTTCAAGGGGATCATGCCCTACCTGGCGATCGTCATCTTCTGCATGTTCCTGATGTACATGTATCCCTCGATCGCGCTCTGGCTGCCCGATTCGCTCTTCGGACCCTACGTTCCTTGAGCCCGTCGCCTCGACGCGAGCCGCGCTCCCGCTTCACCCTCACGCGCCGACTCGCGCGCCCATGAACGGCTCCGTCCGGGTGAGCGTCCGGATGCGGGCAGTGGAGGCGGCCGAGCGCATCCGGGCGGGCAGGCTCACTTCGGTGGAGCTGGTCGGCGCCTGTCTGGACCGCATCGGGCAGACGGACCACGAGCTGCGGGCGTGGGTGCAGGTCGACCCTGACGCCGCCCTCGGCCAGGCGAGGGAGATGGACGCGCTCCGTCAACGGGGCCTGCCGCTCGGCGCCCTGCACGGAGTGCCGGTTGCGCTCGACGAGCGCTTCGGCGCGAAGGGCACGCCGGCAGTCCGGGATTCGGGCTGCTCCGGGAGTGCGCCCGGAGACGCGATGCCGGCGGTGGTGGAGCGGCTGAAGGAGGCCGGTGCGGTGGTCATCGGCAAGACCCGCGCGACCGGACCTCTCCTTGCGCCGCCGGTCGCGGCGATCAACCCCTGCGATGCGAAGCGCCGCGCCGGCGACCCCTGCGGCAGCGCCGCCGCCGCGGTGGGGGCGGGCCAGGTCCCGCTCGCGATCACCTGCGAGCCGGGGGGAGGGGTGATGCTCTCCGCCTCGTTCTGCGGGGTGTTCGGATTCAGGCCGACCCGAGGCATCATCTCCCGGCGCGGTGCGCGCTCCGCGTCGCCGACCCTCGATCAGGTGGGGATGTTCGGCCGGGACCTCGAGGACGTGGCGTTCCTCGCGGACCTGCTCGGCGGCTACGACGCGGCGGACGAAGCGAGCGGTCTGTGCCCACGCCCGCGGATACGCGAGGGCGTGCGGTCGAAGCCCCCCGTGGAGCCCGACTTCATATGGCTGGACATGCCCTGCGGCGAGCGTCTGTCCGCGGCGGGGGAGGAGGGGTTCGAGGAGTTGCGCGACAGTCTGGGAGAGCACGTGGTGCGACTGCCCGCGCCCGCGTGGTTCGGCCGGTTGCCGGCGGCGCACCGGATCATCGACGAGTACGAGACTGCGGTCTGGTGCCGGGCGCGCGGCGAGCGATCGAGCCCGATGTTTCCGGAGATCGTGGCACGAGGCTTCGCGCACGGCGAGGAGCGCTATCGGGCGGCACGGTCGGCGATGAGACGGACGGAAGCGTACTTCTCGGATTTCTTTCGCGACTACGACGCGGTCATCGCGCCGGCGGCGGGGGGTGAGGCCCCGCCGATCGAGTCGGGGTTCGCAGACCCCGTCTTCTCTCGTATCTGGGCGCTTTGCGGACTGCCCTCGCTGTGCGTACCCTTGCTCGAAGGCGAAGCGGGACTGCCGGTCGGTGTGCAGTTGATCGGCTCCGCGAGCGGCGACGATCGGCTGCTGCGGAGTGCCGCGTGGCTCGTGGAGCGGCTCCTCGAGGAGACCCGCGGGCCGGAGTCCATTGGCTGAAAGCGGAGGAAGTCGATGACCTCACCTGTCGTACCGATCGTCACGGGCCTGATCGGGCTCGTGCTGCTCGCGTCCTTCGTGCTCGGTCTCGCGCACAGCATCTCGACCGGGTTTGCCGGCTTCTGGGGCGGCCTGCCCTTCACCGTGATCACGGTCACGGTGCTGGCGCTCGTGGGGTACGACTACTGGGACCAGTGCTGGCGCCGGAAGCGCTGACGCCAGTGTCTCTACCTGAGCTCCTGCTGCGGACGCCGACCGCAAAGCGGTGAACGGGCGCACTCCCTCGAGCCACTTCGACCGAGCTCCTACCTCGAGTTTCGGGGTTCGTTGGCCGACGTGGATTCCCGCTTGCGCGGGAATGACGGGAGGTGGAGCGCGAATGACGGCTCGGCTTGCCACTGACTTCGTCAAGCCATTCCGTGAGGACGCGGGAATGACGGAAAGGGCGCGGGAATGACGGGCAATGTACAGGACGCCACTCCCCGTCATTCCTGCAACGGCCGACGACCCCTCCATAGCCGTCATTACCCTCGTCTCTCGGGGGCATCCTGCTCTCCGCCGTGCGGCGACGACCCCTCCATAGCCGTCATTCCCCCGCGAAGCTTGTCCCCGACCCCGATCGGGGACGGGAATCCGTGTCGCAATTGCGACTTCAGTGTCCCTCCGTGCGTGTGCCCGCCCACCGCGCCGAACTCGACCGCTCGCAAGCACCCCGCCGCCCGGCTCAGGAGGCGGGGGGCAGGGCCCCGAGGAACTCGCGGATGGCAGACCAGTATCGGGGCGATACCTGCATGTCGTTGTGCCCGGCGTCCGGCAGCACTTCGAGGTGTCGCGGGCCGGCCCACGCGTCCGCCAGCCGGCGGGAGTGGGCGGGCGGGATGAGATCGTCGCGCGCTCCCGCGAGCACGAGGAGCGGCGCGGAGATCCCCGGGGCGAGGGCGAGCGAATCGAAGGGATGGCGGAGCAGCGCAGTGACCGGCACGAAGGGGTAGGTCTTCCCGGCGATGCTCCGCAAGCTGTCGAAAGGCGATACGAGGACGAGGGCGCGCACCGGCCGGCGCGCGGCGAGCTGCACCGCCACTCCGCTGCCCAGGCTGCGCCCGAACACCACGATGTTCTCCGCATCGATGTCGGGGCGCGCACTCAGCCGGTCGAAGACGACGAGGGAGTCTGCGCTGAGCGCCGCCTCGCTCGGCGCGCCCCCACTGCGCCCGTAGCCGCGGTAGTTGAACGCGGCCACCGACCAGGGCGCGAGCTCGCCCGCGTCGAGCATCTGACCGGAGACTTCCTCGGCGTTCCCGCCGAAGTAGATCACGAGTCCGCGGGGCGGAGGACCGGCGTGGTGTCGCAGCCAGCCCCGGAGGCGGGTTCCGTCCTCCGCCTCCACCTCGATCTCCTCGGTGCCGGGGAGGGCGGCGACGGCGCGGTGCACGCTCTCCGGCAGGGGCTGCGGATAGAAGATGAGGCGGTCCTGGAAGAGGTAGAGGAGGGCGCACATTCCGGCGTACATTGCGGCGCCCGCCAGCAGCAGCGGCACGAGATGGCTCCTGATCACTCAGCCGTCCCTCCGGTCGATTTCCGGCCGACCCGTCCAGTTGGCGTACCCTGCGCAGCGCGCCCCGCGGCCTCGAGACGCCGGCGCCTGCCATAAGCGCAGATCGAAGGAAGGATCCGATTCGTCGGGCTTCGCGCGGCGTTCAACGAAGTGCGTCCTCATGCCGGCAATGGTAGCGAAGCCGCGCGCTGCGTCGCGGCGCGCAGCGGAACTCCGGGCCGGCCGCGCCGAGAGGCTCCCCGAGACCCTCGAACCCCGTCGGACCTTCGTCTCTCCCCGAGCGACGGCGGGCGTCCCCGGAGGCCGCAGGGTCATTTCCTGCTGCGTCTCGACCTGTGCCTCGGGGCCGGCGGGAGGGCGCCAATGGACGATTCGGGGCGCTCGGCGAAGCGGAATGCCTGCAACCGAGGGGTGAGCAGGGCGAATGAGGGCGCACCGGAGGGTCACCAACGCCGTCCGCGCCAGCATGAAATGGCCTGCCGGAGGCCGGGACGGATGCTGCCAAGGTCCCCCTTCTGAAGTATATTGCCGCTCTCACGCGCGCGGGAGCGAGAGACAGGGTGCGCTTCTGCGTCAGGTCGTGCAATCCGCAAGCCAACTACTACCAAGCAGGATGGATGGAAACATGAAACGTCGAGATGTAATCAAGGGGGGCGCCATCGGCGCGGCCGCGGCGACTGCGCTTCACGTGCCGAGGGCACCCGCGCAGATGAAGGACCGGGTCGAGATCGCGATGGTCACCACGTGGCCGCGGGACTTCCCGGGTCTCGGGACCGGCGCCCAGCGTCTCGCCGCGCGCCTCTCCGACATGAGCGACGGGCGCATCCAGGTCGAGTACTTCGCCGCGGGCGAGCGCGTCAAGCCCTTCGACTCCTTCGACGAGGTGGCGTCGGGCAACGCGCAGGCCTACCACGCGGCCGACTACTACTGGAAGGGCAAGCACCCCGGTTGGGCCTATTTCACCTCGGTGCCCTTCGGCCTCACCTACACGGAGATCAACGCCTGGATCCGCTGGGGAGGCGGGCAGGAGCTGTGGGACGAGCTCGCCGGGGACTTCGATCTCAAGTGCGTGATGGCCGGCAACACCGGGGTGCAGATGGGGGGCTGGTTCCGCAAGGAGATCGACACCGAGGACGACCTGAAGGGGCTCAAGATGCGCATCCCCGGCCTCGGGGGCGACGTGATGGCGAAGCTCGGCGCCTCGCCGGTCTCCCTGCCCGGCGGGCAGATCTACGAGAACCTCGTCTCCGGCGCCATCGACGCCACCGAGTGGGTCGGGCCGTGGAACGACATCGCCATGAAGTTCTACGAGGCGGCCAAGTACTACTACTATCCCGGCATGCACGAGCCGGGCGCGATGCTTTCGTTCGGGCTCAACAAGTCCTTCTGGGAGGGGCTGTCGGCCTCCGATCAGATCACCATCGAGGCGGCAGCCTCGGCCGAGAACGACATCATGATGGCCGAGTACAACGCCAAGAACGGTGCGTCGCTCGCCAAGCTGATCAACGAGCAAGGCGTGGAGCTCCGGGTCTTCAGCGACGAGATCTACGACAGCTTCGGCGAGGCGGCGGAGGAGGTCTTCGAGGAGGTGCGCGCCCACAGCGACCTCGCCGCGCGTATCCACGCGAGCTTCGCCGGCGCGCGGGCCGAGATCGGCGGCTGGGCGAAGATCTCCGACCAGGCGTACATGCGCCAGCGCAACCGCGTACTCGGCCTCTGAATCGTCGCTCGCCGCGCGACCCGCGGTGAGGCCGAAGGCACCGGGGCAGCGGGGGTGCCCGCCGTCCCGGTGCTCCCCTTGAAGCAGTGAACGGTGAACCCGAGGGCCGGGGGCCGGCCGGCGGCCGCGCGGGCGTGACGGCACTCGCGAGCCGCGTCTTCGCGCTCTCGGTGGTGGCCCTCACCCTCGCCTTCGTTCTCAACGACTATCTCATCTTCTGGCGCGGCTGGCCGGGCGCGCGGCCGCTCTTCTCGGAGTGGGCGGGCATCGCTCCGCCGCCCGGCGCCGGCCTGCCGGCGCCGGGGGCACCGGCGCTGGCCTGGCTGCAGGCGTCGAGCTACCTGGCGCCGCTCGCGGTGCTCGTGCTCTACGTCTTCCTCACTCCCCGGCAGCCGCTGCGGGTGGATGCCGAGCGCCTCTCCGCGCTCGCCGCCTACCTGGTGCGCGCGTCCTTCTGGACGGTGCTGCTCATCGGATTCGTCGACATGCTCATCTCCTTCCTGCGGGTGGAAGACCTGCTCGCCGCCGTGGTGGGCGCCGATCTGACCCGGGAGCTCGGCCGTTCGGTGTACCGCGGCACCTACGTGCATCTCCCCCTCATGGGGCTCGGGTTCCTCATCGCGCTGTTCACGCGCTCCCTCGACTTCATCTGGCTCGCCTTCCTGGTGGTGCTGGCCGAGTTCCAGATCGTCATTTCGCGCTTCGTGTTCTCCTACGAGCAGGCCTTCATGGGCGACCTGGTGCGCTTCTGGTACGCCGCGCTCTTTCTCCTCGGGAGCGCCTACGCGCTGGTCGACGAGGGACACGTCCGGGTGGACGTGTTCTACGCGCGCTTCTCTCCGCGCATCCAGGCGTGGTCGAACCTCGTCGGCTCCATCGTGCTCGGTATTCCCCTGTGCTGGACGATCCTCGCCACCGGCATGTGGGGCAAGGGCAGCAGCATCAACAGCCCGCTGCTCGCCTTCGAGATCTCCCAGAGCGGGTTCGGCATGTACGTCAAGTACCTGATGGCCGGGCTCCTCGTCGTGTTCGCAGTGTCGATGGCGGTGCAGTTCATGAGCTACTCCCTGAGCAGCGTCGCCCGGCTGCGCGGAGAGGAAGCGCCCGACCGGGCCGCCTGAACACTCATGGAGCTCTTCTTTCTCGCCGTCCTGATCCTGCTGATGGTCGGGGCCCTGAGCTCGGGCTTCCCGGTCGCCTTCGCGCTGCCCGGATCGGCCATTCTCTCCATCGGGCTCGCCGCCCTCTGCGGCTACCTCTTCGCCGGCGATCCGAGCGCCTACTTCGCGCAGGACGGGCCGGTGGAGTGGCTGAGCGCCGGGGTCACCAACTTCCGCAGCCTCTACTGGGACGTCGAGCGCGACACCCTCATCGCGATCCCGCTCTTCGTGTTCATGGGCATCATGCTCCAGCGCTCGAAGATCGCCGAGGACCTGCTGGTGACGATGGCGCAGCTCTTCGGCCCGGTACCGGGGGGGCTCGGCATCTCGGTGGTCTTCGTCGGCGCGCTGCTCGCCGCCACTACCGGCATCGTGGGCGCGACCGTCATCGCGATGGGGCTCATCTCGCTGCCCGCGATGTTGCGCAACAACTACTCCAAACCGCTCGCGACCGGGACCATCTGCGCCGCGGGCACCCTGGGGCAGATCATCCCGCCCTCCATCGTGCTCATCATCCTCGCGGACCAGCTCTCGAACGCGGCCGACCAGGCGAGCGCGGCCCGCAAGGCCGAGTACCGGGAAGCGACGGGCGAGTTCACGATGCCCTCGCAATTCGACATCACCTCGGCGAGCGCGGGCGACATGTTCATGGGGGCCTTCCTGCCCGGGCTGGTGCTGGTCGGCCTCTACATGGCCTACATTCTGATCTCGGCCCTCCTGCGCCCGGACACCGCTCCGCCGGTGCGCTCGGAGGGAAGCTTCGACCGGCGCTTCGCCCACCGCGTCCTCCTGTCCCTCGTCCCGCCCCTGACCCTCATCTTCACGGTGCTCGGCTCCATCGTGCTCGGAGTCGCCACCGTCAACCAGGCCGGCGCGATCGGTGCGGTCGGGGCGATGATCATGGCCGGCTACCGGCTGCGCGCGGGCGAGCGCGGCGCGTACCACCCCGCGATCCTCGCCGTGGTGTCCACCGCCGGCATCATCGCGGTGCTGTCGGTCTTCGATCTCAACGTCAAGAACATCCGCGACGAGCGCGACGCGCTCGGGATCGTGCTCGCTTCGATCGCGGTGGCGGGCCTGCTCGTCGCCGTCGCGTGGAGCGCATGGCGCACTTGGCGCATCGACGACACCCTGCGCGGCGTGATGGTCGACACCGCGAAGACCACCTCGATGGTGTTCATCATCCTGATCGGGGCGGCGATGCTGACCTCGGCGTTCCGGGCCTTCGGGGGCGAGGAGCTGGTACGGCACTTCCTCACCGGGCTGCCGGGCGGCTTCTGGGCCCAGTTCGTCGTGGTGATGGCGGTGATCTTCCTGCTCGGCTTCTTCCTCGACTTCATCGAGATCGCGGTGGTGGTGGTGCCGATCATCGCGCCCATCCTCCTCGCCGACCCCGGCGCCAACGTCACCGCGGTGTGGCTCGGGGTGATGATCGGTCTCAACATCCAGACCTCCTTCCTCACCCCGCCCTTCGGATTCGCGCTCTTCTACCTGCGCGGGGTGGCGCCGCCCTCGGTGCGCACCCTCCAGATCTACCGCGGCGCGGTGGCGTTCATCGTCCTGCAGCTCGCCGGCCTCGCCATCGCCGGCTACTTCCCGGCGCTGGTGAACTACCTGCCGAACCGGATCTACCTCACCTCGGAGACCGCCCCGCCGCCGATGAACCCGCGCCTCCAGCGCTGCATCGAGGAGCGCGTGTTCGACATCTACGACGAGCGCGGAACGGAGATCCTCGCGGGGGCCGAGCGCGTGCGCGGCCTCGATCTCTCGGTGCTGCCGGAGCCCTGGCGAGATCGGCTCGACGAGCACTTCGAGCAGGTGGACGCCACCTTCGGTCTCGTCGACGAGGCGCGCCGGACGGAAGCCGAGCGCGCCGCCTACGAGCCGGACTACCGCTCCCTGCACCGCGAGGTGAGGGACATCGAGAAGCGGCTTCGAAAGCTCGACGACGGTCTCCGAGAGCTCGGCAAGCGCCGTACCCTCCTCGAACGCAGCGCAGCGAGCGACGTCGAGATCCGCGCGGTCGAGGAGCGGATCGCGGTCGAGCAGGGCGAGCGCGACGCGCTCGCCGCCACCCTGCCCGCGCAGTGGGAGGCATCGCGCGCCGAGTACGTTGCCCGGCTCGAGGCGGAGAAGAAGGCACGCCAGGCGTACCGGCGCAACGTGGACGGCGCCTACGAGGCGCTGACGAACCTGCGCACCGAGATCGGCCAGGCGCAGGCGCTGGCGGCGCTGGGCGCGCGCATCGAGGGGTTGCGGGCCGTCGCGGCAGAGCAGGCGCCGGATGCCGCGATGCAGGCCATGAAGGAGGTCGAGTCGGCGCTCGGAGCGCTCGCCGGCACCGGCGACATCAAGCGGCGGGTGTCAAAGGCGCGCCGGGCGCTCAAGGGAGACACTCCGGACCGCGAGAGAGCGGCCGGCCTGCTCGAGGAAGCGCTCTCGCTGCACGCGGCATCGGTCGCATGGCGCCGCGCGGCGGACGAAGGACTGGGCGAGGCGCTGCGCCGCTACGACGAATCGCTCGCCGGCACCATCGGGTTGCGGATGCAGCGTCACCTTTCCATCGAGCAAGCCAAGGAAGTGGCGGGCTGCCAGGCTTCCCACCGCGACATCTCGCTCAACTTCTGACCGTGACCCGCGCCGTTCACCCGAGGGCGTTCCGATGAGCCTGGACCTCTCCGCCCTTCGCAGCCGCTTCCCCGCCCTGTCGATCCGGGACGGGGACGCTGCCCGCATCTATCTCGACAACCCGGGCGGCACCCAGGTCCCGGGTTCGGTGGTGGAACGGATGGCGGAGTACCTGGTGGAGAGCAATGCCAACCTGGGCGGCGCTTTCCGCACCTCGCAAGCCTCCGAGGCGGTGGTCGCGGAAGCGCGCGAGGCGATGGCGGACTTTCTCAACGCACCCTCCCCGGACGAGATCGTCTTCGGCCAGAACATGACCAGCCTCACCCTGCACCTGTCGCGTTCCATCGGCCGCCACTTCGGGCCGGGCGGCGAGGTGGTCCTGTCGCGCATGGACCACGACGCGAACGTGTATCCCTGGCTCGCGATGGCCCGCGACTTCGGGTGGGAGGTCGTGTGGCTGCCCTTCGATACCGAGACTTTCGAGCTCGACCTCGGCGAGCTCGAAGAGCGGTTGACGAGCCGTACCCGGTTGGTGTGCCTCGGCGCGGCGAGCAATCTGCTCGGCACGATCAACGACGTGAAGAGCGCCGCGCGCATGGCGCACGAGGCCGGGGCCTGGCTCTACGTGGACGCGGTGCAGGCGGCGCCGCACTGCATCCTGGACGTGCAGGACCTCGACTGCGACTTCCTGGTGTGTTCCGCCTACAAGTTCTTCGGGCCGCACCAGGGGATCCTGTGGGGACGGCGCGAGGTGCTGGAGCGGCTGGAGCCCTACCGGGTCCGCCCGGCGCCGTCCGGGCTGCCGGACTCCTTCGAGAGCGGCACCCAGAGCCACGAGGGCATGGCGGGCACCGCGGCGGCGGTGGACTACTTCGCCTGGATCGGTGAGACAGTGGCCGGGGAGCGTCACGCGGCCCACCGCGCCTTCGAGGGCCGGCGGCGCCACGTCCGCGCGGCGCTCGAACTGATCTTCGCGAGCGAGCAGGCGCTCTGTCGCCATCTCATCGACGGCCTGCAACGGATCCCGGGCTCGAGGGTGCTCGGCATCACCGCGGAGGAAGGCATGCACCGTCGGGTGCCGACCGTCTCCTTCACCGTCGCGGGGGTCTCGCCCGCTCTCCTCGAGGAGTCGCTCGCGCGCCGCAACATCTTCGTCTGGAGCGGGTACTACTACGCGCTCGAGCCGGCCCGCGCACTCGGCATCGTCGACACCGGCGGCGCCCTGCGCGTCGGCCCCGTGCACTACAACACCCCGGCGGAGATCGACGAGTTCCTGCGCGCGCTCGACGCCGCGGTCCGGCGCTCGAATCGGACCTGAACGCGGCGTGCTCCACTATCCAGAACCGCTTCGACGCGCTCGAGTCAGGGGACGCAGCCGCCGTGCTCCCGAATCGGAACGAGACACGGGGCCCGAGCGGCCCCGGCGGGCATGAGCGAACACATACACGTCATCGACGTCGAGACGACGGGGCTCGATGCCGCGGTGGACCGCATCGTGGAGATCGCGGCGGTCACCGTGGCGCTCGCGCCCCGCCCGCACATCGAGGCGCTCTCGCTCGACACGCTGGTGAATCCGGGCGTTCCGATCGGCCCGGAGGCCCGAGCCGTCCACCACATCGGCGACGAGATGGTGGCGAGCGCTCCGCGATTCAAGGCGCTCGTCCCGCGTCTCGGTGCGCTCGCCCGGAGCGGACCTTTCGCGGCCCACCATGCCGACTTCGATCGGGCCTTCACCGGCAGCCGCCGGCCCTGGATCTGCACCTTTCGCCTCTCGCGCCATCTGTGGCCGGAGGCCCCGAGGCACTCCAACCAGGTGCTGCGCTACTACCTCGGGCTCGAGGTCGAGGAACGCCTGGCGGGCGAGGCGGGCATCGTCCCCCATCGGGCTGCGGGCGACGCCCTGGTCAGCGCGGCGCTACTCGTCCGGGAGCTGGGGCACGCGCCGGAAGGGGCCGATCCGACGGAGTGGGCGCTCGAGCTCTCCGCGCGCCCCGCGCTGTTGCCGGTCGCGACCTTCGGAAAGCACAAGGGGGAGCACTGGGCGGACGTGCCCGTAGACTACATCGAGTACATGGCCGGCCAGCGCCTCGACGACGAGGACCTCGCGCACACCCTGCGCTCCGCGCTCGAGGGGAAGTTCGCGGAACGGATTCGCCCCCGCACTCAGCGGGACTGATAGGGGAGATCGCGCCGACCGCGGGGGATGCGCGCTCCGCGAGAGCGGGGCGGGCGCGGGGCGGATCGACGTCGGAGGCGAGCGAAAGGGCGGGTGAGGGCCGTCCTGCCACGGTCCAGGGCCATCCCGAAGTCGGAGACATCCCACTGATTCGCATTGTCTTCCAGCGGCTGTCTGAACAAGCTCGTTTTGTATTTGAAATCAATCGGTTATGAAAGAAAACAAGATGGTCCTGTGCCACGGTCACTTCACGTTGCGGTTCCGGACCGGGTTGAGTAGCCCGGATGGCGAGCCCCGGACGAGGTCCGGCCCACCGGGGCTTCCACGGAGCCCACCGACTGCCGTGACGGCACTGACCGAGAGTGCTCCGGTCCATCTG
>CAYFYD010000076.1:0-12300 GCA_964347195.1 uncultured Ectothiorhodospiraceae bacterium | reverse complement strand
AACGCTCGGCGATCGACATGACCCCTCGAGTTCATTGGACACGGTCAAGAGAACCCATCAGCCCTGGAGACGGGGCACTGGCTGCACAGGGAGAGCCGGCCCCGGATCGTCCGGCGCCGCCGGGGGGCCGCGGACATCGCCGGGGCCGGAGGGCGGCCGGGACTCGCGGCCTCGCCGCCCGGCTCGCAGCCGCGGTCACCGTGCCGGCGCCGGCAAAGGCTACACGGCGCTCTCCCAGACCTGGAAGCCCCGGCGGAGCGATCGGCCTCGGAGCTCGAAGCCCGCCGCACGGTAGAACGCGGCCGCCCGGTTGCGGGGATCGTCGAGGGTGCGCGCGAGACAGCGGCGCTGTCCCGCCGCGCGCAGCCACGCCCGCGCACGGGCGACGATGGCGAGCCCGAGACCCCGCCGGCGCCTCCCCGGCGCCACGAACACCACGATGATCTCCGGCGCGTCGAGCGAGCGCGGCGCGCCCTCGTCGCTCTCGTAGCGGTGGGCCCGGGGCGACGCCGAGAGCGCACCCGCGAGCGCCCGTCGCCGGGTCCCGGCCGCGCCGCGCAGCAACGCCGGAAGCAGCGGCGTGGAACACCACAGGCGCCGGTTGAGGCCGCTCGGATCGAGGCTGACCACGCAGACCGCCTCGAGCGCCCCTCCGGCGTCCCGGTGCAGGAAGGCGTGCTCTCTCTCCGAGCCCGCGAGGTAGCGATAGAAGCGTTCCGCGTAGCGCTCACCCAGGACCGCAACCGCGGACTCGGGTAGGGATTCGCAGTGCAGCGCCGCGAGCCGCCGCCAGTCTTCCGGTCCGGTCGGATCGGGTCTCGGCGGCCCGAACGCTTCGCCGCCCCGCGCGCGAAGCTCCTCCGCCACCGGCTCCGCCCGGGCGGCGCTGCGGCCGTGGACCGCGATGCGGGCTCCCTCCGCCGCCATCGCCAGCGCGATGGCACGCCCGATCCCGCTCGTCGCCCCCGTCACGAGGACCCGCTTGCCGGCAAGCCTGTCACCCATGGCGCCATCTTATCCCTTCTTTTCCGTCGCGCCGCATCAGGGCGACATGCGCTCGGCCCGGTTCTGCAACGGTGCGGACCACGAGCGGGCAGGGTCCTTCACCTCGCCTTTCGAAACGTCACTTGGCGCAGAGACGAATCGGCGGTAGCGGCGTGGTCGCACGAGCGACGGAAACAAGCGGCGCCGGGCAGAGACAGTGCTTGCGAGAGTGGGCATCCGGAACTAAGTTACACATACCCTGTTCATGAAAATCCGGCATAACATATGCCCAAGAGAACGACTCTCTTGTTGGATAGCGAGACTCGAACGGCAGCGCGTGACCTCGCTCACCGCTTCGGGTGCTCCACTTCCGAGGCAATCCGGCGCTCGGTTGTACACTACAGAGACAGTGTGCTCGGCATCCCCCCGGCTCGACGAGACGAGCGGACAAGGGTACTCAACCGATTGTTCGATCTCTTCGAGGGACACGACATCGAGGACGAGATTCGCCGCCTCGAGGAACAGGACGAGGGATTCTGATGACCGTGCACCTCGACACGGACTTCCTCGTGTACGCGTTGGGAGTTGCGGGACCCGAGAGGCAGCGCTTGCTCCAAGTCGCGGAGTCGGGACGAGTGATCGAGCTGAGCGCTGTCGCGTGGTACGAGTTTTCACGGGGACCACGAACACCGGAGCAACTGGCGACAGCCCGTGCTTTCTTTGCCGCCGACGGCATCGTACCTTTCTCCGAGCAGATCGCCTCCAGCGCAGCGGAAGTGTTTCGTCAGCTCGGCTCACCGCGTCGACGCGCCGCGGACATCGCCATCGGAGTCACCGCCGCGCTGCGCAGCGCCACCCTGCTCAGCAGAAATGCCAGGGACTTCGCCGGCATACCGGGCCTGGTCGTCGAAGACGGAGACATCGCGAGTGGATCCTGAGCGCGCCACCGGGCGGGGCGGAGGGTGTCCCTGCCCGCAACGCCCTCCGGGTACGGACCGGATCGTTCGCTCGGGCCAACTCGGGGCGATTCGAAGGACGGCACACGGGGCTATGCCGCAAGGTTTCCCCTGCCGACCGGCGGGGAAGCACCAGCGGTGCGGGCACGCTTCCCGACGGGGTGGCCGCCCTTTGCGGAGAGCGGCTTGCGCCGGGCGGAACGAAACCCGACGATAGCGGCCTTGCCCCCGGGGCGAACGATGCCCAAGGAGAGAGCCGTGGCGGCCAGGACCGGAATCGACGAGCGCACGCTGCTGTGGATGTACGAGACGATGGTCACCATCCGTCGCTTCGAGGAGCAGTGCAAGCGCGAGGCGGACGCGGGAAAGCTGAGCGGCATGCACTCCTCCATGGGACAGGAAGCAGTGCCCACCGGAGTCTGCGCCCACCTGCGCACCGAGGACTATGTGCTCGGCAACCACCGCAGCCATCACCACTGCATCGCCAAGGGCGTGGACCCGAACGAGATGATGGCGGAGCTGCTCGGCAAGGCGACCGGAACCAACCGCGGCAAGGGCGGCACCATGCACATCGCCGACATCGGCAAGGGCATGCTCGGCGCGAACGGGGTCGTCGGGTCGAACATCCCGGTCACGACGGGCACCGCGCTGAGCGCGAAGCTCAAGGGCGAGGACACGGTGTCGGTGGTGTTCTTCGGCGACGGCGCCTCCGGTCAGGGCGCCCTGCACGAGTCGATGAACCTCGCCGGCATCTGGAAGCTCGCCGTGATCTTCGTGTGCGAGAACAACCGTTACGCCGAATCGACGCCCTTCGAGTACTCGGTGGCGGGCGGCTCGATCGCGGGCCGCGCGGCCGGCTACGGCTTCCCCGGGATCCGCGCGGACGGACAGGACGTGCTGGAGATGTACCAAGTGGCGGGCGAGGCGGTGGCGCGGGCCCGTGCCGGCGAGGGCCCCACCCTGATCGAGGCGCAGACCTATCGCTACCTCGGACACTTCGGCGCGGACAACCCGCTGCTCTACCGCAGCGAAGAGGAAGAGGCGCACTACCGGGGGAAGGACTGCATTGCGAGGCTTTCCGCCCGGATCCTCGAAGAGGGCGCGGCGAGCGAGGCGGAGCTCGAGGCGATCGGAGAGCGGGCCGCGGCCGCGGTCGCCGCCGCGACCCGCTTCGCCGAGGAGAGCGCCTTCCCCGAACCCGGCGAGCTCTTCACCGACGTGTACCACGACTTCGACCCCGGCCACTTCACGTTGCGCCCCGACCCCGGTGCCTGATCCCGCGAGCCGGGCCGCCCGCGACGTGAACGACCACCCCGAGACCCGCGATCCGCGCGCACCCGCGTGGTCCGCATCCGTGACCGGTCAGCGAATTCTGCGTCCCGGAGAGTCGGCGGATTCCCGCCCCCGATCGGGGTCGAGGGCAAGCTTTGACGCATCCGTGTTCGGGTTACACTCATGGATTCCCGCTTCCGCGGGAATGACGACTTTTACGTCAGTGATGTCATTCCCGCGGAAAGCCTGCCCCCAGCGAAAGCGGGGGCGGGAATCCGTGAATTTTTCCACCTGTGCGTCGCATGGACTCGTTAACCGATCACGGATGCGCTTTCGCGGGAACGACGGGGAACAGTACCCGAGACCGGCAATAGCCCCCGATTCGGGTGTCGTCATTCCCGCGAAGCTCGTCCCCGACCCCGATCGGGGCCGGGGAGCGGGAGTCCATGTGCGCCAACCGACCACGGACGCGCGGCGCGGGCGCGGGGCCGAGACCGCGACGGAGGCTTCCCGATGAGCGAGACACGAGAGAACCTGCGCGCCCTCACCTTCACCCAGGCCGTGAACGAAGCGCTGCGCCAGGAGATGGGCCGGGACGAAACGGTGTTCATCATGGGCGAGGACGTCGCCGGCGGCGCCGGGCGCCCGGACTTCGAGGACGCTTGGGGCGGCCCCTTCCGGCTCACCAAGGGCCTGATCGGCGAGTTCGGTCCCGAGCGGGTCCGGGACACGCCCATCTCGGAGGCGGGCTTCATCGGAGCGGGCGTGGGCGCCGCCGCCACCGGCATGCGGCCGATCGTCGACCTCATGTTCGTCGGCTTCTTCGGCGTGTGCGGCGATCAGATCATGAACAACGCGGCGAAGATGCACTACATGTTCGGCGGCAAGGTCCGGGTGCCGCTGACGATCATGACGAGCATCGGTGCCGGCACCAACTCTGCCGCCCAGCACTCCGAGACCCTGTACTCCATCTTCGCGCACTTCCCGGGCCTCAAGTGCGTGTGTCCCTCCGGCCCCTACTCCGCGAAGGGTCTCCACATCGCCGCAGTCCGCGACGACGACCCGGTCATCGTGTTCAACCACGCGCTCCTGATGGGCCGGAGCGCGAAGGGGGACCGGGACGACGTGTACGGCGTACACGTCCCCGAGGAGCCCTACGCGCTGCCGATCGGGAAGTCGCTCATCGCGCGCGAGGGCAGCGACCTGACCCTGATCGGCACCGGCTACACCACGCTCGTGTGCCGTCAGGCCGCGGACCTGCTCGCGCAGCAGGGCTACTCGGCGGAAGTCGTCGATCTCCTCTCCATCTCCCCGCTCGACGAGGAGACGGTCCTCGGCTCGGTAATGAAGACCCGCAAGGTGGTGATCGTGGACGAAGACTACCCCCGTTGCAGTGTCGCGAGCGACCTCTCCGCGCTCGTCGCGGAAGAAGCTTTCGACTACCTCGACGCCCCGCCGAAGCGCGTGACCGCGCCGCACACCCCGGTGCCCTACAGCCGTCCCCTGGAGGCGCTCTACCTGCCGGACCGGGAGAAGGTGGTCGCCGCCGCCCTCTCGGTGCTCGCCTGAAGCGCGGGTCTGGGGAGCGACCGCGATGGCGATCCCGGTGGTGATGCCGAAGCTCGGCATGGTGATGTCGGAGGGCACCCTCACCCGCTGGACCCGGCCCCGGGGCGAGGCGGTGCGCGCAGGCGACGTGATCGCCGAGATCGAGACGGAGAAGATCAGCTACGAGCTCGAGGCGAGCGCGGACGGCATCGTGCACCCGCTGGTGGGCGAGGGCACGACGTTGCCGGTGGACGGGCTGATGGGCTGGCTGCTCGCGGACGGCGAGGCGGCGCCCTCCTCCCGGGCTTCCGAGACGAAAGCGGCGCCCGCCGGCGGCCCGGGCGCACCCCCGCCCGCGCCGCCGTCCGCCCCCCCTCCCGTCCGGGGCTCCGGCCGGCCCGTCGTGCCCTCGACGCCGGGCGCGCGGAAGCTCGCCGCGCGCTCGGGCGTGGACCTCGCGGCGGTCACCGCATCCGGTCCCTCGGGACGGGTGACGGAAGCCGACGTCGCGGCCTTCATGGAGCGGGCCGCGGCGGCGGCACCCGCCCCGGCCCCGACGACGTCACCCTCCCTTCCCCCCGGCTTGCCCGAGCCGAAGGAGTCCCGGCCGCTCTCCGGCATGCGCCGCGCCATCGGCGAGCACATGCGGGAGAGCCTCGCCACCACCGCCCAGCTCTCCTTCTTCCTCGACGTCGACGTCACCGAGGCCCAGCGCCGGCGCCGGGAGGTCTCGGCCCGGGGCGAGGTCCGCATCACCTTCGCCGACCTGGTGATGCTCGCCTGCGCGCGGGCGCTGGTGCGGGTGCCCGCGCTCAACTCGAGGCTCTCGGACGGCGTCATCCACCGCTTCGACCGCGTCAACATCGGCCTCGCGGTGGCGATGGACGACGGCGTCGTGGTCCCGGTGGCGAAGGACGTGCAGGCGAAGACCATCGAAGCGCTCGCGCGCACCACCCGCGACCTCGTCCTGCGCGCGCGCGCCGGACGCCTGCGTCCCGAGGAGCTCGGCGGCGGCACCTTCAGCCTCCGCGGGCTCGGACAGGTGGACGCCTTCACCCCCATCCTCAGCGACGGTCAGACCGCGATCCTCGGGGTCGGCCGCTCCGTGCCCAAGCCGGCGGTGAAGGACGGCGCATTGACGGTGCGGGAGCTCTCGACGATGAGCCTGAGCGTCGATCACCAGGTGGTTGACGGCGCCCACGCCGGCGCCTTCATGCGCCGTCTCCAGCAGGCGCTCGAGCGGCCGGAGGCGCTGTTCGGGTAGCTGACGGGGGTGTCGGTCAGCCGAGGGGACACCCGGACGGTGCATCGCGGCCGGCGCCGATTCGCCGTCCCGTTCGTGCCGGCCACGTTGCGATGTCCCCTCGTCGAGGATCGACTCGACCGGGACCTTCCAGGAAACCCGTCTCGCCGGCGGCCGCGATGCCCGGAGCCTTCAGCCCGTCCACCCAGGGCAGATCAGTTCGCGGGCATCCTCGACCGCCACCAGACAGCGTAGCTCCTCGAGGCAGAAGCTCTTTCGTCGGTTGACGACGACTTCGCTCGAAATGCTCGGCGATCGACATAACCCCTCGAGTTCATTGGACACGGCCAAGAGAACCAATCAGCCCTGCCCGTCCACCGGCGACGTCGTGCCCTCTCCCACCAGCGGGTGCTCGATGCCGCCCACGCTCGCCTCGCGCTCGAGGGCGGCACCTCACAGGGGCGGTCGCTGCCGGCCGGCCGGGTTCGCCCGCTCGAAGGCCCGGGCGGCCCGCAGCACCAGCGCGTCGCCGCCGCGAGGCCCCACGATCTGCAGGCCCACCGGGCCGCCCTCGCCGGTGAACGCGCAGGGTACGGAGAGGGCGGGCTGCCCGCTCAGATCGAATGGGAAAGTGGTCGCCATCCAGTCGCTGCCGCCCTTGCGCGCCGCGTTCCATCCCGGCGGGGAAGTGCGCTCGGCCGCGAAGGGCGTCGTGCCGAGGGTGGGGAGAACGAGCAGGTCATAGCGGGAATGGAGGGCGTCGAGGCGTGCGGTGAGGTCGCGGCGCAGCGCCTCCGCCTGGATCAGGGCGAGGGCGTCGTGCCGCGCCCCCCGGGCCGCGGCCGCGAGCAGGGCCGGCTCGCTCAGACGGGAGCGACGGCGGCCGAGGCGGCGCACGATCGCGGCGGCGAGGGCGTCGGCGATGATGTCTGCGGCCCGGGTGGGGTTGCCGATGTCGAGCTTGATGCGGGTCACCCGGGCCCCGAGGTGGCCGAACACCTCACGGGCGGCACGGCCCGCGATGCGCTGCACCACCGGGTCGACACTCGCGAAGCCGAGATCGGGCGACCACGCGATGCGAAAGTCCTTCACCCCGCGCTCGAGCCCGGAGAGCAGGTCGGGCGCCGGCTCCGCGAGCGCGTACCCGTCCCGGGGGTCGTGGCCCGCCATCACGGCGAGGGCGAGCGCGGCGTCTCTCACCGTGCGCGCCAGAGGCCCGCAGTGCTCGATCATCATCATCGGGCTCGCCGGCCACACCGGCACCCGCCCGAAGCTGGGCTTGAGGCCGACCACGTTGCAAAAGCTCGCGGGGCCGCGAATGGACCCCCCGGAATCGGTGCCGGTAGCGATCGCCACCATTCCGGACGCCACCGCGGCGCCCGAGCCGCCGCTCGATCCGCAGGTGGTCCAGGCCGGGTTCCAGGGGTTGCGGGTGATGCCGTGGAGCTTGCTGTCGGTAGTGCCCTTCCAGGCGAACTCCGGGGTGGTGGTCTTGCCCACGATCACCGCGCCGTGGGCACGAAAGCGCTCCACCACGATCGCGTCCTCGGACCACGGCCCCTTCGGGTCGACCGCGAGCGAGCCGTTCAGGGTCGGCCAGCCCCGGGTCTCCGTCACGTCCTTTATCGCGACCGGCACCCCGTCGAGGAGACCGCGCGGCTCACCCTTCGCCCAGCGCCGCGCCGAGGCCCGCGCCGCCCGGGTCGCCTGGGCGGCGTCGACGAGCTGCCAGGCGTTGAGGGTCGGCTCCACCGCCTCGATGCGCGCGAGCACCGCCGCGAGCACGTCGAGCGGGGTGAAGCGCTTCGCCCGGTAGCCCGAGACCAGGGCCGCCGCGCTCTTGTAGACCAGGTCCTCCGACATCGTTTCCTCCCAACCGTAGAGGGCGCGGGCGGCCGGAGCCCGCCCGCGCCGAGGGTTCAGGGCAGGGTATCGTCGAGCCAGCGCACCAGGGCCTTGCCCGGATCGCCGATCTCCTCGATCGAGGCGTACCACGCGGCCTCCCAGCCCACCTCGGGCAGACCCGAGAACACCATGAGGTTCAATGGATAGTCCTCACTGTCGGTGCAGGTGCGGAAATCGTCGCGGAACAGGAACACCGGCTTCCTCCAGGCGATCGCCATGCCGAGCTCCACCATCACCCCTTCGTCCGGGGGGCAGCCGTTGACCACCGCGAACAGGGCGTCGGCCCTGCACAGGTCGCGAAGGTCGGCCTGACCGATCCGGTACGCCCAGCCCGAGACTGTTCGATCGATCTGGTTGTTGCGCGCGAAGGGCTCCCATACCTCCACCCCCAGCTTCTGAAGCGCCACCACGAGCGCCGCGAGCGGCCCCTTGCGCTGTTGTTCGGAGAAGCCGTAGGGGTTCGCCAAGTACAGGGTCTTCTTCTCGCTCATGGTCCTTGGTACTTCCCGGCCTCGTCCGGCGCGCGCCGGTGCGGGCCTCAGCCTCCGGCGCCCGGCGCGACGTCCTCGAGGGGGGCGTCGACGACGGGGAGCAGGATGCAGGAGGGGTGTCGCGGGCCATGGTAGAGGGTCTGGGTCGCGGACCGCATCTCCGCATCGAGGCCGAAAGGGTGGCCGGTGTTCGGGTTGCGGTCGAAGTGCGGGTAGTTCGACGAGGAGATCTCGACCCGGATCCGGTGCCCGCGACGGAAGGAGTTCGAAGAGGACCAGCAGTCGATCTCGAAGCGGCCGATCTCGCCCGGGCGCATCGGCGACGGCTCGGTCCAGGAGCTCCGATAGCGTGCGCGGATGATGCCTTGGGCGACGTTCATCGCGTAGCCCGACGGGTACACGTCGACCAGCTTGGCGGTGAAGTCGGTGTCCGGGGCGGTGGAAGCGGCGTAGAGGACCACCTTTATCGGCCCGGTGACCTCGATGGCGCGCTCCAGCGGCTCGCTGTCGTAGACGAGCACGTCCCGGCGCCACGCCGCCGCGCGCTGGTCCCGCGGCCCCATCGGCACCGGAGTGATGTCCTCGGAGCAGCAGGTGCTCCCGCCCAGCGTCGGCACCGGGTCGCAGGGGTCGTACACGAAGCGGTCCGGCGGCTCGTCCTCCGCGGGCGCGGTGGGGTCGAGACGGCCGTCGCCGTGCGAAGAGTTGGCGGCGCCGGCGCTGTGCAGGTACCAGGCAACGCTGCGGGTGCCCGGAATCGGCCACTCCCGCGCCCGCCGCCACCGGTTGGCGCCCATCACGAAGACACGCACCGGGGGCTCGTCGAGGATGCCGTTGTCGATCCCCTTCAGCCAGTAGTCGAACCAGCGCAGCTCCTCTGCCCGGAGATCCAGCCGCGCCTCCGCGCCGAAGTCGATGTCGCCGGTGCGGCTGTTCGTGCCGCGATCGCCCAGGCAGTGGATCCACGGTCCGATGAGCACTTTCTGGCCGCGGCGCGCGCGCTCGGAGCGGCCCTTCGCCCGCACCCCCATGAAGTTGTTGAGGGTACCCTGCAGGAACACGTCGTACCATCCTCCGAACCCGTAGACGGGTACGTCGATCTCGGGATAGCTCCGCTCGATATTGCCCCGCGACTCCCAGTACGGCCCGTAGTCGGGATGACGGATCCACTCCTTCCAGGGCTCCCACGCTTTGCCCGCGTTCTCGTCCGCCTCGATGAGGGGCAGGTGGTCGAAGAACGCGGCAAGGTGCTGTTCGGGCGGCAGCCAGAGATGGCGCACCTGGTTGGTGCGCGAACGCATCTGCACCGGGCCCCAGCGCAGATTGAAGGCGAGCTGGAAGGCGCCGCCGGTGTAGACCCAGTTGTGATAGAGGTTGGAGAAGCCGACCTGGGGAGCCATCGCCGCGAGGTGGGGGTTGCGAAGCGGCGCCGGCATCCACTGGGTGAGTGCGACGTAGGAGCCGCCGCTCGTTCCCACCTTGCCGCTCGACCAGGGCTGGGTGCCGCACCAGGTCTGAGCGTCGTAGCCGTCGGCGGCCTCGTTGACGAAGGGAGTCCACTCGCCCTCCGAGTCGAAGCGTCCGCGGCAGTCCTGGACCGCCACCGCGTAGCCCCGGCTCGCGAAGAAGATGGCATCGGCCATTTCCGCTTCGTTGTTCTTGTTGTAGGGAGTGCGGATGAGGATCACCGGGAATCGGCCGGACCCCTCCGGCAGATAAAGGTCGGTGGCGAGACACACGCCGTCGCGCATCGGCACCGGCACCCCGAGCATCGAGCGGACCCGGTGGCGCGGGTGGGCGATGCCGGTCGGAGCGGGGGCCGTGCTCATGCGCCCCGCTTCCGAGGCGGCCTCGACTCGCGGGCCGAAGCGGGGGCGAGGCCCCCGGCCGGACCGAGCTCCAGGGCTTCTCCGCTCATCCCGTGCGCAACCGAGGTATCGCTTCCCCGCAATGGTAACGACTTGCCCCCACCAGCGGCCACCGCACGGGCGCAATCCCTCCGGTGGGGGCATCGAAGCCCCCGGCGCCGGGACGGCCGCAACGGATTCCCGCCCCCGATCGGGGTCGAGGACAAGCTTGCGCGGGAATGACGGGGAGTGGTGTCCGGGCGGGTCTTCGTCAACTCCGCTTGCGCGGGAATGACGCGCACCACAGCGGGCGTCACCCGCCGTGGTTCCCGCGAAACCCGATCCCGCGTCCGCCATACTCGCTGATTCGTATTTGCGCCGCCGGTGAACCGCGCCCCTTTCATGAGCCAGACACTCTATCGAAAGTACGAAGCATCGCTCTTTCCCTCGTCACCATCCCGACCGATCGCAGCGATGGATACCCAACCTTGCGGCACATCGACGAGGTCAGCCTCACCCACGAGACCTGAGAGACCTCTATCCGCCGCCTCGCACGCTCCGCAAGCGATTCTGCAACCTTGACGAGTGTTTCGCCGCGAAGCTCCCGAACGGAGTTGATTGCTTCGTTGAGATCACTGATCTGGATTTCCGCAAAGAGATCGACGAGCGGTTTCAGCTCGCCGGCATCTGCAGCCTCCAAGGCGTCGAGATAGCGCCCACGATGCTCTTCATCGCGGATGACCAGAACGAGATAACCAGCCTTCAGGAAGACAGCGCTAACGAGAGCGCGAGCGACTCGACCGTTGCCGTCCTGGAACGGATGAATTTGCACAAAGCGATGGTGGAGCCAAGCAGCCTCTACCTCAGGGCAGCCAGCGGACCTCGGCCCTCGTCGGCTTGCATGCCAAGTCAACAATTGATCGATCTCGTCCTGGACGAGCTCAGGTGGGCAGTACTCGTAAATCGATCCGTCGGGCCGCCGGGGATTGTTCGGCCACTTCTTCCACTCTCCCCTCAGCAACGGGACCTTGACTGGATTCCCGAATCGATCCTCCGCTTCACACTCTTCCTGACTGAGAGTGAGGCGTTGATGCAGCTCCCTGATGTAGAAGGAATCAAGGAGACGCTGACCGCCCACGAGGTCCATGACCATCTCGAGTGCCTCTCGCTGGTCTGTTATCAGCGCTCGGGCGTCTCTGGAGATTTGGCCCTTGGCGTGGAAGTGGCCCAGTGCTTCCACCCCGGCTTGAAGTATTTGAACCGTGACGCCGCGTTCAACCGAATACAGACGCTCGATGATGCCGGTCTCGATGGCCCACCGCAGTGCGAGCTTCTCTTGAAACTTCTTTACCTTCGCCTCATCCCTGATGAGGTCACGATCCGCCACCCACTGCTGATGAACGGCATGAAGGTCCTCCCGGCAGAGGTCACGCCAATGCGCCGGCAAATCCGTGATCCGTTGCCACTCGTGCGCAATTGTCTGTGATGTTTCACCGCCCTGCACTGGCACTGCTTCTCTCCGCAGACATCAGGGTCGTATTGATCTGGCTCATGTAGCTTCTCGCCATGCACGTCAGGGTGCTTCACCCGCGGTGCCGAGGCCGTGCTCGCCGGGACCTGTGTCTCGACGAATGCGCCTTTGAGCGCCTCGAAGGCGAGCTGGAGCTGATCGGGGTGGAGCTTCTCGGACTTCTTTGCGTACATCGCGCGGCGCAGGTCGCGCAGCAGATGTTCGAGACGCCGGTTCTGCTCAGTGAGAGAGGCCACCCGGTTGCGCAAGCCCTCGACCACCGCTTCGGATGCTCGCCGCTCGAGGTGACGATTGCGCTCGGCGAGTGCCGCCACTTGGGCATGAAATCCCTCGAACACGGCGCAGCAGGGCGGCTCGAGCGACACCGGATCGCCGTGTCCAAACGGTGCTCCATAACAGAATACTAACATGGAATCAACACCTTAATGAAGAAACAGGAGGCCAGAGCCAGGGCTCTTCGAAACTCGAGGTTCGGGGTTCGTTGATCGGAATGGATTCCCGCTTTCGCGGGAATGACGGAAGG
>CAYFYD010000075.1:0-12532 GCA_964347195.1 uncultured Ectothiorhodospiraceae bacterium | reverse complement strand
AAGGCGTCGCTCTTCGAACGCATGTAGGTGTTGATCTGGGTCAGCGCCTCGCTCATCGGCTTGGACACCACCTCGAGCTCGACGTTCGGGAACACCTTGTCGAAGAGCGGCTTGACCGCCTGCAAGGAGTTTGCGAGCCGCTTGCCCGAGGACGCGAAGTGCACGATCTTGCCGCCCACGTCCGCGTGCACTTCGCTCGGCACGAATTGCGCCGCGAGCGAGGCCCCGAGCGCCGCCGCCGACGTCTGAAGGAAGCGGCGGCGGGACACTTCTTGCTTGCGGTGGTGCGCGATGCGTGCCGCGGCGTTGTCACAGGCGCGCACGTCGCGATCGGACATCTTTCTCATGATTCTCCATCCTCGTGGTATCGCCCCATGGCGGGCGGAGCGCTGACGCGGCGGGAACGCTAACCGCATCCCGAAAGGCATGTCAATTCAGCCGCTCCACCCCGAACATCGACCCCGCAGGGACATTCCATTCTGCGATCCGGACGCGCATCGGGCACCCCGGTTGACGGTGCGGGACCGAAGGGGCGGCTCCGGCACACCCACGAGGCGTCAAGGATGCGCACCTCGCGCACGCGGAGGGATGTGTGGATTCCCGCTTCCGCGGGAATGACGGGGGGTGAGCGGGAATGTCGGTTTGGTGAGCGGGATTGACGGTTTGGTGATACGCAGCCGCGTGTGCGGAGGGCGCCTGCGCGGTGCCACTGCGGACCGCATCAAACGGCTTGGGCGACCCCGGGGGTGGCCTTGACTCCGTCTCGACGCCGTGCCCATCATCGGCGCGCCCGTGGAGTCCCCCGTGGCTTCGTACCGGCGCCCGTCGGAGACATGAGGTCCGCGGGGTGGACACGCACCGTACAGGAACGCTCGGCACGGCGATGGACTCGATCCACTCAGCGAAGGCGGCTCCGTCCGGCGCGCGGACCCCGGGCCGCGTGTCGTGGGCAGCCGTACCGGACTCGGCCCGACGCCCGGTGCGCAGCCGCGACCACCTCGAACGCAGGAGGGTTCCATGAGCGTCACTTTGCTGGTCCGCATCCAGGCCAAGCCGGGACACGGCAGCGCCCTGACCGGGATCTTGAAGCCGGTGCCGGCGGAGAACGATATCGACGGTTGCCAGGGCATGGACATCTTCGCGAACGCCGCGAACCCGGACGAAGTGTTGATTCTCGAGCACTGGTCGTCGATCGAGGCGCACCGGAACTTCCTCGCCGGCCTCATGGAGGAGGGAGCGCTCGACGATATGCTCGAGCACGCGGCCAACGTGACCCGGACCTACTTCGTGGAGGCGCCCGGCTGACATGTCGGGGGCCTCGCAGGACTGCGGCACGGTCCGGAACGCGGGGAGAGGGCGTATGCCGCCCGGCTCCGGGATCGGCGACCGCGAGGCCGGCCGCGGGTTCGCCTTCCGCGGGCGTGCCACCCTGCTCCGGGATCGGCCCTTCAGTCCGGCTCCGCGCGCGCTGACGAAAGCGGGGGCGAAGCCGGTGCCGGCACCCGATCGCACGGCACGGGGGCCCCTCATGTGAGTGAACCGTGCTCGCCGCCGCCCGAGAACGCCCCGATAACGCAGGGTCCCGGCGAGTCCCGCCCAACAGGAGAAGCAGCGATGAGCACCGATAGAGAACTTCTGTACAAGCAGACGATGGAACGAACCGGCATCATGAAGAAGGCGGTCTCGCGCCGGCGCATGATGCAGATGATGGCGGCCACCGCCGCGGTGGGCGCGGGACCGCGCTTGGCGAGTGCGGACACCCGCGGACCCGGCTGGTATACCGACGACAAGATGACCGGCAAGGTCACGATGCTGGTGTCGGCGGGGCAGCGCTGGGAGCTGCCGGCGCGCGGCGTGCTGCCGATCTTCAACGAGCGCTTCCCGAACATCGAGGTCGACATCCAGCCCGGCCCCCACGGCGAGATGGTCACCAAGGCGATGATGCTGGCGACCTCCCGGAGCAAGGCGATGGACGTGCTCTACACCGACTACGGCCAGTGGCCGGCCTTCGCCGCGGCGGAAGCGATGGAGCCCCTGCAGCGCTTCGCCGACCAGGACCCGGGCTGGCTCGACGACTACCTCGGCGACGTGCCGGAGGCGATCTCCAAGGGTTATCGCGTGCCGGCCGAGCCGGACGGCACCCTGTACGGACTCACCAACGACGGCAACGCCAAGCTGCACTTCTACCGCCGCGACCTCATGGAAGCGGCGGGCATCCACAAGGTGCCCGAGACCTGGGAGGAGGCGCTCGAGACGTGCAAGGCGCTGCATCGCCCGGACCAGGACCAGTACGGCTTCATCACCACCGCGCGCCGCGGCGGCTTCGCGGGGTGGGTGTTCTGGGGGATGCTCGCCTCCTACGGCGGCAACTGGTTCGACAAGCAGGAGGAAGGCGGCTGGCACCCGACCTTCGACAGCGACATGGGGTACAAGGCGCTGGAGACCCTGACCAAGCTCATGGAGTACCGCCACCCCGTCACCCTGAACGCCACCGACGACGAGTGCAACACCGCGCTCGCCAACGGCACCGCGGTGTACGCGCCGATCCAGTGGGGAACCGCGGTGTTGAACAACCCCGAGTACAGCCAGTTCCCGGAGGTGATCGGCACCGACCTCGTGCCCCGGGGCGAGACGGCAGAGAGCGCCCACCGTCCCCTGATGGGCGGTCTCGGCCAGTTCGTCTCCGCACACTCGGAGAACCAGGCGGCGGCTTGGGAGTGGATCAAGCATCTCAACTCGGGAGACTACGTCGACTCGCGCATCAGCGACGCCTACGTGGACAGCGCCGGCCAGCCGGCCCGGATCTCGATGCTGACCAAGTACGAAGGCATCCGCCCCCACTTCGTGGGACTGAAGAAGTCCTTCCCGGTCGCGGTCTCCTTCGTACCCCTGATTCCGGAGGCGTTCACGCTGTCGGACATCATCGGCAACGAGACCACCGCCGTGATCACGGGAGAGAAATCGATCGAGGACGCGCTCCGGGCGATGAACAAGGGCGTCGAGGGCGTCATGATGGATTCGGGCTACTACGGGTAGCACGTGAGTCTGGCGTTCGCAGAGCGCCGCGTGCGGTGAAGCGCGCGCCCGGCTCGACGGGGGCCGGAGGGCACGAGGAGGGACGCCGCCGGCTCTCCTCGCCCTCCTGTGCCGCGCAGAATCTGACCCGGCTCTGACCCGAGCGCTCGAACTGCTCGACCCGCTTGCGCCACTGCGCGGCGCGCGATGTCTCCTGCCACCTCTCCGCCTCATCATTCCGCTCGCCTCCGTGTCGGGGGGGAGCGGCGAGTGAGCCAGACGAGACTCCCTATCAGAACAACGGCCTACTTTGTCCGCTTACATCGATCGGATCGCAGTGAAAAGAGGTTGCCTACCATAACGTAACAGCTTCGTTGTGTGAGGAATCCGCTCCTCTCGCTATGGCATAATTCGTCACGAGTGCTTCCAGCATTGGTTTGCGGTTCTTTTCACGCGCTCCAACGTGATAGAAATGCTCATGGGTAGTCAACGTAAAGTCTTTCCACAAAGTATTCAAATAGGGGTTTTTTCTATACTCGTTGCTATGCCAAGTGGAAACCATGAAACGTCCTTGGTAATGCATCAAACTCTCATGCAACGCCACCTCCAATTGGTCGTCCCACTGGTCAAAGTAGTTTGTGTGGCGACCAATATACGGAGGGTCACAATACACAAAATCATTCACCCTTGCGAGTGCAATAGTATCCCGATAATCTTGACAAACAAACGTCCATGAACAGTGCCGCATGACCCACGCAAACCGTTCGATCTGATTGACGATCTTCGTTATGTAAGCTGCTGCAAAACGCTGCGGTTTACGGCAAAATGGAACATTGAATTGTCCGCGTTTATTGAACCGGATCAAACCATTGAAACAAGCTCGGTTGAGAAACAGAAAGTCGAGTGGATCGCCAATAGCGTTGAAACGCTCTCGAACAACGTAATAGTGATCTTCTCCTTTACGTGTCAGAAGGCATCCTTCCTTTTCAAGAAAAAGACGAGCAACCCGGCCCGTTATAGCGCCCGTCTGGATGGCCCTGTACAATCGAATCAAGTGCGGATTCAGGTCCGCCAGGAGGGCGCGCGATGGGTGTATATTCAATGGGACAATGGATGAACCAACAAACGGTTCAATCCAGCACCCGGTATGGTTCCAATCGACACACTGAAAAATCGTTGGCACGAGCTTTGTCTTAATTCCCTGGCACTTGATAGGTGGAGTTAGTACTGTCATTGTGAGTTTGACCTCCTTGTCGCTCAGGAACGCGGGGAACGACCGCGATAATCCATAAATTCCTCGAACGTTTTGATTGGTCGTGTGGTGTTCTTTTGGTCAGCAATCCGAATGCGTCCATAGTTTATCCAGTAATCGTCAAACCATTGTTCGCCATATTCAGCAAATGTACCATTGCCATCAAGAAGGTCCTGAATCTTCCGAATACTTCCGATGTTTGCCGTATTGCCGCTTCCGCGCTTATCGCTCGCAATGCGCCACTTCTCATGGACGAAGAACTGTATGTCTCGAATGACCGATACAATAGAAGGCAAGTCGTCTACGCCGTAAGTCGCTCGCTCGTCTATTTCATCTGGTCAACAGCGAGAGTAAATGATCCCCAAACACAGATGTCCCGCGTACTCGCCATACGGGAATTGGATATTCTTTTTGCTTTTGCGGTCTTTGAAGTAGGTTCCGTGTGAACCAAGGGTAAATCCGTTGCATTGGTCGGGTCGGTCGGTACGATAGGTCGTTTTGAAGTCTACAGCAAATTTTACGTCGGATCTCCCTCGTTTCACAAAAGACAAGTCAGGGTAGTAGTTTTGATGGTCTGCAAGAATGAGGTCATATCCGATACGGCCAGCAAACTGATTCAGTTGGGGAAAGAGGTGGAGTTCCAGGATTTTTGAAATGATCTTTGTATCAGCCGATATAGTATAAATGTTCTTATGCACATCTATAAATCCTTTCATCGTCCACTGGTGGTCACATGATTCAATCTTTGAAGAGAGCTCGCTGGCGAGTTGTCGAAGCTGCGTGACAAAGCGCTGCTTCTCACGAAGCACTCGGAGAGCGTGTGTTTGACGGTGGAATCGTGGAGTGGGAGACACTCGTACTCCGGCATCATCGTTGTGGACCGTGGCTCCCGTATCAGTCACGAACCCTTGGGCGTAGTCTTGTCGATAAACTCGACTACGCGAGCGGCGGCAATCTGCTTCGTGACACGATCCTTTGTGCAAACCACGGTTGTTATGCGTCCGGTTCTTCTCCCGAAGTAGGCCAAGGCCTTTCGACCGCTGTTGCTTATGTTCCTACGCCGACCGGCGAGGTAGATTTTGGCTAGCTCCACCGGAGCTGAAAATAGCTCACCCTTCTCCAAGGGTGCCACCCTGAAGCGGCGTACCAATAACCAAACCGAACGTTGGTCGATGCCCAGCTCGCGGTGCAGTTTCATGCTCGGTACGATACGCTCTTGAGGTCTGGTGCCAACAGGAAGGTCGTTGGGACCCGAGATTGTACCGCTCCATGACCGCCGGGGTCTTCGTACTGAAGCGCTTGGCACACTCCTTCTCCCGGCAGCGATAGGGCATCGTCTTGTGCTTCGCACCGGTCTTGTGTAACGGTCGGCCCCGCAGTGGGGGTAGGCTGACCCGTGGGGCCATCGTCGCTTGACGAGCCACGCCTCTGCTGTGGCGTCATCGGGCAAGCGACGGAAGATCTCGACCAGGATGATACCCTGCGATGCTCCTTGCCTGAGCCTTCTGGTTTATGCTCTATCCCACTGATTTAGGAGAGGAATTTACGAGACCTCGCAACCTGCCGATACCGTTTCGACACTTTCCCACATAACCTCCACTCAAGAATAGTATCATTTGCAGTACGTTATAATTGTCGTGGAAGTATGGGTCGAGTAGATGGCCCCGGGCTCCGACACTCCCGACGTGGCGATCATCGGATCCGGCGTCGGCGGCTCCGCCATGGCCCGGGCCATCGCTCCGACCGGGGCCGAAGTGCTCGTCCTCGAGCGCGGCGAGCCGGTGCGCGCCGGCCCCCACCCCCTCTCCCCCGAGGCCGTCTTTCGCGACGTCGACTACCTCGCCGGCGAGACCTGGTACGAACGGGACGGCCGCGGGTTCAACCCCGTCATCTACTACTACGTGGGGGGCAACACGAAGTTCTTCGGGGCGGTGATGCTGCGCTACCGGCGCCGCGACTTCGAGGCGGTGGAGCACCTGGGCGGGCTCTCTCCCGCCTGGCCCTTCTCCTACGACGAGATCGAGCCCTGGTACTGCCGCGCGGAAGCGCTGTTCCGGGTGCGGGGCAGGGCCGGAGAAGACCCCCTCGACCCTCCGCGCTCCCGACCCTGTCCCTACCCCGCGGTCCCGGACGAGCCCTCGGTGGCGCAGGCGCGGGAGCGTCTCGAGCGAACCGGACTGCGCACCTTCTCCACCCCGCTCTGCGTCGACATCGAGGCGTGGCTCGCCTACGCCGGCACCACCTGGGACGGCTATCCCAACACCGGGAGCGCCAAGGCGGATGCCGAGAACACGATGCTGCGCGAGGCCCTGGCCCACGACAACGTGCGCCTGCAGAGCGGGGCCACCGTGCTCCGCATGCACACCGACCCCCGCGGCAGAAAGATCGTCGCCCTGGAAGTGGACCACCGTGGGGAACGGCGCAGGGTCAAGCCGAAATGGGTGGTGCTCTCGGCCGGCGCGGTCAACTCCGCGGCGCTGTTGCTGCGCTCCGCCGACGACAAGCTGCCCGAGGGCATCGCCAACCGCTCGGGGATGGTCGGGCGCAACTTCATGACCCACCACAGCACCGCGATGATGGCGGTGGACCCGCGCACCCGGAACGATGCGGTCTACCAGAAGACCATCGCCTCCAACGACTACTACTTCGACGACGGCGAGGGCGGTCCGCCGCTCGGCCACGTGCAGGCGATCGGCAAGGTCTCCGCGCCGATGCTGGAAGCCTTCGCCGCGAAGGCCCCGGGCTTCTTCCTCCGCTGGCTGTGCCGCCACTCCACCGACTGGTTCCTGATCAGCGAGGACCTGCCCCGGCCCGAGAATCGGCTGCGGGTCGACGGATCCGATCGCATCGTCTTCGATGTCCGGCGGCCCAACTGGCCGGCCCACCTGCGCCTCGTCGCGCGGATGAAGCACCACCTGCGCGCCGCCGGCTACCCCCTGATATTCACGAGGCCCTTCGATCTGAGCTACCCGACCCACCAGTGCGGCACCGTGCGCATGGGCCTCGACCCGGCGAAAGCACCGCTCGACCCCTGGTGCCGGAGCTTCGACCACCCCAATCTGTGGGTGGTGGACGCGAGCTGCCTGCCCACCTCCGCCGGAGTCAACCCGACGCTGACCGTCGCCGCCCAGGCCCTGCGCGCCGCCGACCGGTGGCTCGATGAGATCGGCGCCGGCTCGGAAGGCCCGCGGCAAAGGCAACCCTGATTACGTACGAAGCTCAGCTTTCGACCGCCGGGCCGCGCATTCCCGAGCTCAGCCGGGACACTGCGACCCCTCCGGCGGGCGGGCGGGTCCTCTCGTGCTCGCCGGCGGGCTTCCGCACTCGGTCCCCCGGCGGGTCCGCAGCCGGGCTGAGGATGGTGCGTCATCAGGAAGGCAACAGGGAGCGGAGAAGGAGACGACCGTCGACGATGTACTCTAGGGCATCAGCGTGCGTCCGGCCAGGCGCGCCATCGAGATCACCTCGCGTACATGCAGGTCGCTGCTCGCCGATGCCCCTTTGCGCTCGGACCTCGCTCCGCATCACCACGCCCCCCACCACCCCGAGTGCGACTGCGCAACCACGGCCCGGATTGTCCGCTTACGGTGGTCTGTCCATGCAGAACGCAAGTTTTCCGACCCATTGTGCGCCTTCGCAGTCAAAGCGCCGCGGCCGCGAGCGACTGGATGAAGTGAATCCCGGGCACGACCTTCCGGCTGAGCCGCTGGTCGTTGGTGATGAAAAGATCCACGCTCGCCACCGAGGCGCATGCAAGCTGGATCGCGTCCGGAGGCGGGATGGCCCGCTTCCGGCGAAGAGCTGCGAAAACGGGCGCCGCCGCCTGGTCGAATGGCACCACGGTGGCGCTGGTCGCGATCGCCTGCTCGTAGCGGCGCAGGAGGGTTGCGTTGCCCGCCTCCATCGGCTTGACGAGGATCTCGCCCAGGGTAAGCGCGGATGTCAGCAGCTCGTCGTTGCGTTCGATCATTCGCTCGCGCAACGCCACGACTCTTTCGGTCAGCTCGCCCTTGTCCTCGAGCAGGTACACGAACAGGTTCGTGTCCCAGAAGATCCTGCTCATCTCCAGCCCACCCGCTGGCGGCGAACGTACGCATCCGCGTCCTCATCGGCCCAGATCTCCTTTCCCAGCCCCCGCAGCGACAGCACGGGATCTTCGGCCGCGTCCGGCGATCCGCCCGCATACTCTTCGACGTACCAGTCGATCAGGTCACGATAGCCGAGCGGTATCTCGTGGCGCCTGGGCGCGTCCTTTCCCGCAACCCGAAGGGGGTGACAGGGGTCGCTCTGCCGGAACAGGCGGCGGCGCCCGCCGGCGGTCTCGAAGAGCATCCGGTACCGGCCGGAGTTCGGGGGCCGGTTGGCGACACAGTGGAGGTAGGCGTGTACCTTGACTCCCGGACGCAACGGCTTTACCCCCGTCACGTTCGCGGACTCGGCTTGCGCCATGATCTCGCTGATCGCGAAATCCGCACGGTCCGGATGGCGACGGTGCAGGGATGCCACCGCGATCCAGACCTCGTCCGCCACACGAACCCTGTGTTCCATGTCTGTATCTCCATGTTGGTTATACCTGGTGCAACAGGTGCACGATACCTCACCCAGAATCGGCAAGGCTACGGGAGTGCGAGGGGAAGAGAGTCCCGTGGAGATCCCCGGTCGAGACGGGTCTGCCGGCTCAGGATGAGGATGCGGCACATCGCGCCCCCGGAGGGACCGCTCAGTCCACGGCCCAGGTCTCGCCGGACGCGAGCAACCCGGCAGGTCGCCCCGGCCCTCCCGGCCGCGACGGGGGGCCGTACCGGTCGCATGCACGCCGCCACGAGCTTCCGGAAACACCGGAACCCGGGTCCATGCCCCAACTGACCGACTGTCGTGTCCTCACCTTCGACTGCTGCCACACCCCGGGGCAGACTGCTCATCCGTCCGGCTCGAACACCAGCTCCGGCACCACCACCTCCCAGTTGTCGCACTTCAGACCGTGGGAGTATTGCGGCTCCGAGTCCTCGCGGCTCCAGTTGACGACGGCACGCACCGATGCGGCGGCACACCGGGTCGCAGGCGGGGGCGCGAAGCTCCTGGCGAGACGCCCCACTGGCCGCCCCGACCGGTCCAGGAGCTCGAAGAGCCCTCCACCGAGGGTCCGTGTTTCCAGGGAGTCGCCGGGCGAGAGGGCGGCAATGGCGCGATGCACCGGGTGACCGGGACGGCGGCGCCCCGCGAAGCCCAGATTGATCTCGTTCAGGCCCGGGTGCCGGTACTGGCGTAAAAGCTCCGGCTCCGGCGTTCTCGCGTCGGTCGAGGGGCGGAGGAGCATCGAATGGGCGCCCGTAGCTGCATCGGACAGAGGATGCCGGCGTCCCGAGTAACCAGGAGGGCGGGGCTCCCGAACGAAGCCCGGGATCGCTTCGTCGGGCCGGGTTCGGCCGCCGCCGAAACGGGCCAGCGCGAGGGTCTGCCGGGCGCGGGTCATGGCCACGTAGTAGAGCCGCCGGGGCGCGTCCGGGTCCTCACCGCTGCCGACGCGTTCCCAACCCCCGTCCAGCACCGCGACGTGATCGAATTCGAGCCCCTTGGCGCGATGCGCGGTCAACAGCAGGAGTCCGCGCGGGCGGCGACGCGCCTCCCGTCCCCATTCAGCCAGCCACTCGACGAAGTATTCAACCGGTACTTCCGCACCTCCGCCGGTCTCGAGCTCGTGATCGTCCAGAGCTTCCTGCAGCAGCTCGATCCAGGGCCCCGGCGGACGCGCATCCACCCATGTACGGAGTGCTGCGCCATCCACCGGCGCAGTCTCGCGCCCCCGCAGCCAGGCGATGAGCGCGCGGGTTTCCCGCAGGCGCCAGAAGCTCGGGATCTCTTCGTTTCCCATCTGTACCGGAATGTCATGTGCCTCGCAGAAGGCGCGTACCGGTTCCAGGTACTTCCACTCACGCGCGATCACTGCACACGTGGACCAGTCCCAATTCGGCGACAAGCTGGAGAGGCGTTCGAGCTCCCTCATTACGACCAGCGCCTGCGAAACGGGACCGGAGCCCGCCGGCAGTATCCGGACCCGGCCCCTCGCAACCGGATCCCGCTTCTGCCAGTCGCCTCCCGGGGGAGCCTTCGTGCGCCTGCGATCGATGTGAATGGGATAGTCGGCCTTCATCCGTTCGCGTGCCGGCTCGATGAGCGCATTGGCTGCTTCGATGATGTGGCCGGTGGAACGGTAGTTGGCGGTCAGATAGGCGGGCTTCGGTCCGTAGTCCGCCTCGAAGCGGCGGATGAACTCCACCGAGGCGCCGTTGAATGCGTAGACGTTCTGGTCGTCGTCGCCCACCGCGAAGAGGGTGAGCTTGCGGTCCTCGTCCTCGAGGGTGCGTCCGGCCAGCGCCGAAATCAGATCGTATTGATCCGCGTCGATGTCCTGATACTCGTCCACGAGGATCCAGCGGAACCCGGCCAGCAGACGTTCCCGTCGATCATCGGCCTCCTCCGGGAGCAGGCCCTCCCCCCGCAGCAGGGCTGCCGCATCGCGCATGATCTTCCGGAAGACTCCGCTGTCCGCCCCTTCGATTCTTCCCGCGAAGCTGGCGCCGACCAAGCGCATGGCGAGGGCGTGGCAGGTGAGCGCGGTCACTCCCCGGGCATCGTCGCGGATCAGGTCGGCGAGGCGGCGCCGGATCTCCACCGCCGCGTGCCGGTTGTAGGCGAGCGCGAGGATGCCGCGGGGATTCTCACGCCGCACGCGCACCAGGTAGGCGATACGGTGCACCAGCACCCGGGTCTTGCCGGAGCCGGGCCCGGCGAGCACCAGCACGTTCGTCTGCTCCCGGTCGTCCGCGACGATGCGTTGCTGGACGGGGTTCTTCAGGCTCTCGACAACGGCCCGCCACGATTCGGGGGTGGTCTCGCGGGCGAGCTCGCGGTCCCGCTGCGGGAGCCAGCGGCGCAGGAATTCCCCCTGATCGAGGCTGAAGTAGTCCATGGCCAGATGAAGGGCATCGGCGGCGGCCTCGAGGCCCCGCCGCGCATACTCCACCATGACGTGGATCTGCAGCACCTGACCCCGGTAGTAGAGCCGGAGCGGCTCGAAGTCGGCGCGCGCGAAACCGCGTCTCGGCTGCTCTTGCGCGAGACGGATGGTCATGGCCGGACGGAACACCGCCAAGCCCTTGTGGAGACGTATCACCTCCTGCTCGTGCAACCACAGCAGTGCGCGGTCGAGCAGGCGTTCGGGCTTTCTGACCCTGCTTTTCAGCATCAGGTCGGAGACAAGCACTTTCAGCAGGTTGCCGAGGGTGGTCTCGGCCAGCAGATCCGTCCCCCGAGCGCCCGCGGGCAGGCAGGAAAGCAGATGTTCGAGCACGTGCCCCGCCCCCTCGCGCCGGATCGCGGCGGTCTCCTCGAGCGCAGTCCATTCGCGTTGCAACCTCACCTGTACCGTTTCCGCGTCCCGCTTCCGTAGCCCCAGGCTTCCGGCACCGCCCCCTTCCCCGCGGCCGTCGGCAGCGATGCTGCGCAGGATGCGCCACAAGCGTTCGGGCAGGGGCTCGGCCACCCCCTGGTCTCGCAGGGCCTGGGCCGCGACGCGCAGGTGCAGCACCGACGTGTCGCCCTTGCCGAGGTCCGGCGCCGTCTCGCGCAAGTGCGCGATGAGCGCGGTCTCCAGCCCCCCCGCTTCTCCGAGGCGCCGGCGCGAGCTTCGCTCCACCCCGGAATGAACGAAGGCGGTGAGGGCGGTATCGTTGCTGGCGATGCCGAGTCGCTCCAGGTCGTAGAGCGCGCCGCGCACGCCTTCGGAGCTCAGGCCCGACACGCCCATCAGCTCGTCCGTGGATATTCCCTCGTCCGGTTCCGCGTCGATGATGGTCTCGACGATGGACAGCAGCTCACGGCGCCGGGCTTCCACCATCGGCTGCCTCTCCAGCCGGGAGCGCGCCTCGTCCACCGAGCCGATCCGGAGAGACGAAGGAAAGACCTGCACCCGGTTCTCCTCCCGGGCCAGCAACACCGCCTCCTCCAGCCAGGCGATCGCGGTACGCACGCGGGTATCGTCGGTGGCGGAGTCTCTCTCGAAGACCTTTTCGTCGTCCTCGCCGAGGATCTCGCCGGCGGTGGCCACCACCTCACCACCGAGGCGTTTCTTGCGATCGAGGTTGCGCAGCGCTCTCAGGACGGCATGGATCTCCCGCCGGGTGAGCCGGGAGCGCGCCGACATGCCGAACTGGCTCTCGACGTCGTCCGGCGTGTAGAGCAGCACGCAACGCGCCGCCTCGCGGT
>CAYFYD010000074.1:0-12655 GCA_964347195.1 uncultured Ectothiorhodospiraceae bacterium | reverse complement strand
AGTGATGGTAGGAGGCGCGGGAATGATGGAGAGTGCGGGTTTTGGAGGCGGGAATGACGGAGAGGGTGGTGTCCCGGGTGGTCTTCGTCGCTCCCGCTCCCCGATCGGGGGCGGGGAGTGGGTATCAATCGGTTCTTCGGGACACAAGACTCGTTAGCCGGTCTCGGATGAGGCCAAAGCGGACATTCTCGCGATCGGTCTCACGATCGCACGTAGAATGCCGCCTGAGGAGCGCGCACGCCGGGAGGTGGAGCGGCCAAGGACTTCTCCGCTGGGGCGGATCGGCTCCGAGAGAGCGGCGGGGCGCACCCGCCGGCGCATCCGTGATCGCTTGACGAGGACATGCGACGAAGTGCTGGAAAGATCCATGGATGCCCGCCGGTGCGCTTTGCTTTGAGACCCGGACAAGAGCGAGAGAGGGGGGAGAGAAGATGGTGACCCACTACGGCGGCTGTCATTGCGGAAGAGTGCGCTTCGAGTTCGAGGGTGGACCGGATCTCGTGGCGACGGAGTGCAACTGCTCGGTGTGTCGCAAGTCCGGCTACCTCGGCGTCATCGTGCCCCGGGAACGCTTCCGGCTTCTCCGCGGCGAAGATGATCTGGGCGAATACACCTTCAACACCGGTACCGCCCGGCACCGCTTCTGCCGGCACTGCGGCATCAAGTCCTTCTACGTTCCCCGCTCGCACCCCGACGGCGTCAGCGTGAATCTGCGCTGCGTCGACGAGGGAACGGTACGAAAGGTCGACCACCGGAGCTTCGACGGTCGGAACTGGGAGCGTCACTACCCGAAGGGACGAGCCGAGAGCTTCCCGAACTGAAGCGGAGAGCGGTCGGGCCATCGTCCCGGAGTCGATCCGAAGAGGAGCCCGTCATGGAGCGCAAAGCCCCGATCATCAACCTCGAAGACCTCCCCCTCGAGCCCTGCGGACAGGGCGTGCACTTCGCCGCCATGCTGGGAAGAGTCGGTGCGACGCTCGGCACCCGCCAGATCGGGTGCACCCTGGTAGTGCTCGAGCCCGGAAAAAGGGCATGGCCCTACCATCTGCACTACGGGCAGGAAGAGCTCTTCGTGGTCCTCGAAGGGGAAGGCACGTTGCGTTACGACGGCGACGAGCACCCCGTCCGGGCCGGTGACGTCATCCTGACCCCGCCCGGCCCGGACACCGCCCACCAGATCGTCAACACTTCGGAGAAGGCGCTGCGCTATCTCGCGCTCAGCGGGATGCGGCGCCCCGACGTCTGCTACTACCCGGACTCCGGGAAGTACGGCGCGTACTTCGACGGGGGGAAGGAGCACGCCTTCGTCGCCCGGCGATCGAGCGCCGTCGACTATTGGGACGGTGAACCCGTCGATGGCTCTCCGACCGCTCCACGAGAGAGCGACCCCTGACTCGCGGGCGGAGATCCGACAGGGCAGATCAGTTCGTGGGCGTCCTCGATCGCCGCCGGACAGAGTAGCTCCTTGATGCAGAAGCGCTTTCTTCGGTTGACGACGACATCGCTCGAAACGATCGACGATCGACATAACCCCTTGAATTTATTGGACACGGTCAAGAGAACCAATCGGTCCTGGGAGATCCGAAGCGCTTGCTCTCGCCGGAGCCCTGCCCCTTGACCGAAACCGCTGTGGCCGCTGCCACCGCTTCGCAGTGCCGCGGGCGCCGTGCCCGGCGCGCCTCGGTGCCAGGGCACGCCGGGAATCCGCCGGTTGACTGAAGCGGTCCCGACAGCCTCTGCGCCGGAAGGCCGAGGGCACGGCGCCATGCGCTCTCCGGCGCCCGGGCGCCGCACCCCACCGTGATCTTCTCCCGCCGGACGATTGACGACCGCGTGTGGCGGGAAGCCCTTGCGGAGTTCGCGGTGTTCGACCGCCTGACGGAGCCCGAGACCGAGCGCCTGCGGACCCTGGCGCAGACGTTCCTTCGCCGGAAGTCCATCGAGGGCGCCCAGGGTCTCGCCGTCGAGCCCTGGATGGAAGCGGAGCTCGCCGCGCAGGCCTGTCTGCCGGTGCTGGGCCTGGACCTCGACTACTACCGGGGCTGGCGTTCCCTGATTGTGTATCCCGGCGGCTTCCTCGTGCGGCACAGCTACGAAGACGAGGACGGGGTGGTGCACGAAGTGTGCGAGGAGCGCGTCGGAGAGGCGTGGGAGACCGGCCCGGTGATCGTCTCCTGGGAGGACGTCGACGGATCGCGGCGCGGGGGAGAGGAAGGGTTCAACGTCGTCATCCACGAGCTCGCCCACAAGCTGGACGCCCTGACCGGCAGCACCAACGGGCTGCCCCCGCTGCACCGTGACATGGACACCGAGGAGTGGTCGTCGGTCTTCAGCGCGGCGTACGACGCGCTCTGTCGCTGCGTCGACGAGGGGACGCCGACTCCCATCGACGAGTACGCGGCGGAAAGCCCGGCGGAGTTCTTCTCAGTCGTGAGCGAGTACTTCTTCACCCTTCCCACCGCACTCCGGGACGCCTTGCCCCCGGTCTACGAACAGCTCGCGCGATTCTACCGTCAGGACCCCGCCGCCCCGCGATAGCGCCGACGAGGACAAAGGAGCGCCCCGAGAAGTCAATGGCCTCCCGCTTCCGCGGGAATGACGGTACTCAAATCGGGGGGGTTACTCCCAGGGCTGATGGGTTCTCTTGACCATGTCCAGTGAGCTCGAGGGGTCATGTCGATCGCCGAGCGTTTCGAGCGAAGTCGTCGTCAAGCGAAGAAAGCGCTTCTGCATCGAGGAGCTACGCTGTCCGGCGGCGATCGAGGACGCCCACGAACTGATCTGCCCTGAGGTTACTCCCCTCTCGGGTACCATTCCCCGTCATTCCCACCTCCGCAACCCGCGCTCACGTCATTCCCGCGGAAGCGGGAATCCATGTGCGCCAACCGAACCCGGATGCACGTCCCCGGGAGCGGCACGCTCCATCCGAGACCTGCGCTTCCCGTCATTCCCGCCTCCGCAACATTCCCGCCTCCGCGACCCGCGCTCACGTCATTCCCGCGGAAGCGGGAATCCAGGCGTGCTGACCAGACTCGGATGCGGGGCGCGGGAGGGACGCGCTCGGGCGCGAGGCTCACGTGAACGCGGCCCCGTTGACGGCGAAGTGGGTGGCGATACTGGCGATGTAGCCGAGCAGGATCGCCCAGCTCCACTTCAGGTGGGCGAAGAAGGTATAGATGCCGCGGGCCTGACCCATCACCGCCACCCCGGCGGCGGAACCGATCGAGAGCATCGATCCGCCGACTCCCGCGGTGAGGGTGACCAGCAGCCACTGGCCGTGGCTCATGTCCGGGGTCATCTGCAGCACCGCGAACATCACCGGGATGTTGTCGATGAGCGCGGACAGGAAGCCGACGAGGATGTTGGCCGCGGTCGGGCCCATGTCGACGTACATGATCTGCGAGAGCACGCCGAGGTAGCCCAAGGTGCCCAGGCCGCCCACGCAGAGGATGATCCCGTAGAAGAACATCAGGGTGTCCCACTCCGCCCGCTCCAGGGACTGGAAGATGTTGAACGAGGGCGAGGCGGCGGCCGGCGGCGGCCTCTCCCCCCGCTCCACCTCGAGGGCGGCCCCGAGCATCTCGTCGTCCCCCGGGGAGACCGGGCCGAAGTCGTCCCGACGCTTGAGGTAGTAGCCGTAGAGCTTCAGCATCCCGAGTCCGGTCATCATTCCGAGCACCGGCGGCAGGTGCAGGAAGTTGTGCGCGCTCACCGCCATCGCGATGGTGAGCACGAAGAGCGCCACCACCACCCAGGCCCCGTACTCCACCCGGGCCACCTCGTCGGACCGAGCCGGCGCCCCGACGGGCACCGCGAAGCTCATGATCGCGGCGGGGATCAGCCAGCTCACGAGAGACGGAACGAAGAGCACCAGGAACTCCTGGAACTGGACGATGCCTTTCTGCCACACCATGAGGGTGGTGATGTCGCCGAAGGGGCTGAAGGCACCGCCCGCGTTCGCCGCGACCACCACGTTGATGCAGCCCACTACCATGAAGCGGCGTTCCCCGGCGCCCACCGCCATCACCACCGTCGCCATCAGCAGGGCGGTCGCGAGGTTGTCCGCGATCGGCGACATGACGAAGGCGATCCCGCCCGTCACCCAGAAGATGCGTCGCAGCGACCACCCCTGGTTGACGAGCCAGACGCGCAGCGCATCGAAGACACCCCGCTCGTCCATCGTGTTGATATAGGTCATGGCGGCGAGCAGGAAGAGGAAGAGCTCCGCGAACTCGAGCAGGTTGTGCCGGACCGCCGCTTCCGCGGTGTGGACATCGCCGTGCTGCGCGTACACCAGAGCGACGAGGGCCCAGATGAGTCCCGCCGCGAGCATGACCGGCTTGGACTTCCTCAGGTGCAGGGTCTCCTCGCTGATGACGAGGGCGTAGGCGCAGACGAAGAGGACGAGGGCCAGGATGCCTACCCAATGGGTGGTGAAGTCGAGGATGCCCGGAACCGCGGCCGCGAAGGCCGGGCCGGGGATCAGCACGAGGAGCGCGGCGGCGAACGCCGGACGGAGAGAGCAACGCGATGACATGGTTTTCGGTCTCCAAACCAGGGGATGGCGAGCAGGGCCCGGCAGCGGCAACGGCGCCGCGCAGCGATAGCCCGCATATCTCTGCCTGAGCTTCGCAAGGAGTGGCGGCCATGTCGAATTGGCTCGAGGGAGTACGCCCGCTCAATCAGCAGGGGGATCGGCGTCGGCAGCAGGAGCTCAGTGAGATATGCGGGAAAGGAGCAGACGTTGAAGGCTCGGCAATCGCGAAGGGGAGGTTGTCCGGGTCCTTGCTCCGCAACCGGGGCGGCGCGGCCGGATCCGCCGGTCTTCATCCAGTCAACGACGAAGTTGTCACGGTATGAGCCACACCGCGATTGATTCCACTATTTCGTCTTCGAAAACGCCCGCGGCGTGATTCCCGCCTGTTTGAGGATGGCCCGCAGAGTCCCTTCAGGCACATCCCCAGGATGATTGGGGATGGTGGTGTGCCGATTGGTTCCCGAGTTGAACCAGATCTCATGAGAACCCGCGGCTTGTCGATCGAACACGAACCCGAATCTCTTCGAGCGTTTGACGATCTGACGATTAGGAGTAACCGGCGAGCCGTCCCATTCAGTAGCCACCGACCACCAGAGGATAGTCGAAGGAATCGCCGGCTTCCTTCAGTACCGGAGGGCCTTGACGCTCACTTTGGGCTTCCAGCAGCTTCCTGGCCACGTCTCGTGCGATGTCCAAAGTCTCGGCCACCGTGCGGCCCTGTGCCACGAGCCCGGGAACCTCGTCCGACGTCGCCAGATACACCCCTTCGGGCAGCTTCTCGATATGCAAGTTGATGATCTGTTCCATGTCGGAGGCCTCACCTTCGAATCACTCGATGCAGCATGCACTATGCCTCGATCTGCAGCCGGAATGCATCACTTGCCCCGGTGGACGACCCTCGTTCCCTGCCTTGTCGCAGACCCGCTCCCACCGGCAAGATCCCGACCGGTCCTCGCCCGGGCCGGCCCGACCTCCCCTCCCCACCATGACCTCAGCGCTCGCCGCGGCCTATCGCCGGCACATTCTCGGTCGTCCCCGAAGCGTGCTCGCGGTGCTGGCCCTCGTCCTGCTCGGGGTGGGCGGGCACGCCCGCGACTTCCGGCTCGACGCGTCGGCCGATGCGCTGTTGCTGGAAGGCGATCCCGATCTGCGGCGCTTTCGCGAGGTGCAGAAACGCTATCGCACGCAGGACCTCCTGGTGGTGACCTTCACCCCGGCGGGGGATCTCTTCTCGGACCCGTCGCTCGCCACGCTCGGCGCTGTGGCCGACGCGCTCTCCCGGATCGAAGGCGTCGACCGTGTCACCTCGATTCTCGACGTGCCCCTGCTCGAGAGCTCCGACCTGTCCATCGCGCACCTCGAGGAAGACCTCCCGACTCTGGCAACGCCGGAGATCGACCGCGCCCGGGCGAAGGAGGAGCTCCGCCGCAGCCCCGTCTTCCGAGAGCTGATCCTGAGCGCGGACGCGCGCACCACCGCCCTGCTGCTGTCGATGGAGAGCGAGCCGGAGATCGAAGCGCTCCGGGAACACCGCCGGGAGCTGCTGATCGCGCGCGATGCGGGCGCTCTCGACGACGCGGGCGAGCGGGAGCTGGCCGGAGTGAGCGCACGCTACGACGAGGCCCGCCACCGCTCCGCCGTGCGCCGCGACGCCCGCGTGGCCGCGGTGCGCGCGGTGCTCGAGCCCTACCGCGAGCGCGGAACCCTGCACCTCGGCGGCGTGCCGATGATCACGAGCGACATGATCGCTTTCGTCCGCAACGACCTCGTGGTGTTCGGGGCCGGCGTGCTGGTGTTCCTGGTCGCGATGCTCGGCCTCGTGTTCCGGCAGCCGCGCTGGGTGCTGCTCCCGCTCGCCTGCTGCGCCTATGCCGGCGTCTTCATGATCGGCCTCCTCGGGATGGTGGGCTGGGAGGTCACCGTCATCTCGTCGAACTTCCTCGCGTTGATGCTGATCATCACCCTCTCGATGAACGTCCACCTCGCGGTGCGCTACCGGCAGCTCCGGCGCGACCACCCGGAGCGGGAGCACGTCGAGCTGGTGGCGGCGACGGCGCGCCTGATGGCGCGGCCCTGCCTCTACACCGCGCTCACCACCATCATCGGGTTCGGCTCTCTCGTGTTGAGCGGGATCAAGCCGGTGATCGACTTCGGCTGGATGATGAGCATCGGCCTCACGGTGACCTTCCTCACCTCGTTCACCCTGCTCCCCTGCGGCCTCGTTCTCCTCGGCCGGGGACCGGAGTCCCGCGCGCCTCGCGGAGACGATTTCCGCTTCACCGCCCCGCTCGCCGCCCTGAGCGCACGCCACGGGGGCTTCGTCCTCCTCGCGGCGGGGGCGCTCGCTCTGCTCAGCCTCGCCGGCGTCTCCCGGCTCGAGGTCGAGAACAGCTTCATCGACTACTTCGACCGGGACACCGAGATCTACCGGGGCATGCGCCTCATCGACCGGGAGCTCGGGGGAACCACGCCCATCGACGTGCTGCTGGACCTCGACGAGGACCGGATCTTCGGCGAGGAGGATGAGGACGAAGACGACGAATGGCCGGAGGACGAGCTCGAGGACGAGCTCGATTACGAGGAGGCTGCCGCCGATCCCGCCTACTGGTTCACCAGCTTCAAGGTGGAGCGCATCAAGGAGGTCCACGACTATCTCGATTCGCTCCCCGAGGTAGGCAAGGTCCTATCGCTCGCCTCCGCGATCCGGGTGGGAGAGGGACTGAACGAGGGACGAGCGCTCGACAGCTTCCAGCTCGCCCTGCTGTACCGGCGGCTCCCGGAGGAGGTCCGGAGCGAGCTGATCGATCCCTATCTCTCCATCGAGAACAACGAGGCGCGCATCTTCGCGCGCGTCATCGACTCCCGGCCCGAGCTGCGCCGCGCCGAGCTGCTGGAACGCATCCGCCGCGATCTGAGCGCACGTCTCGCACTCGGGGAGGCGGACGTGTCGGTCTCCGGTCTGCTCGTGCTCTACAACAACATGCTGCAGAGCCTCTACCGGTCGCAGATCGCCACCCTGGGCGCGGTGCTCGCGGGGGTGGGGCTCATGTTCCTGGTGCTGTTCCGCTCTCTGACGCTGGCCCTCATCGGCATCGTGCCGAATCTGCTCGCGGCGGGAGTGGTGCTGGGCATCATGGGCTTCGCCGGGATTCCGCTGGACATGATGACCATCACCATGGCCGCCATCACCATCGGCATCGCGGTGGACAACAGCATCCACTACCTGTACCGCTTCCGCGAGGAGCTCCCCGCCTGCGGCGACTACGTGCGGACCCTGCACCTGTGCCATGCCAACATCGGTCGGGCCGTATTCTACACCTCGTGCACGGTCATCTTCGGCTTCTCCATCTTGATACTGTCCAACTTCTTTCCCACCATCCACTTCGGGGTCCTGGCCGGACTGGCGATGCTGGTGGCGTTGCTCGCGGCCCTCACCCTGCTGCCCAAGCTGATCCTGGTGGTCAGACCCTTCCCGACCTGAACCGTCCCCCCCGAGCGCTCCATGCCGAGATTCTCCGCCCACCTCTCCATGCTCTTTCCCGAGCACCCCTTCCTCGAACGCTTCGCGGCGGCGCGCGAGGCGGGCTTCGAGGCAGTGGAGTACTGGTACCCCTACGCGTATCCCGCCGAGCAGCTCGCCGAGGCGCTCGATCGCCACGGGCTGCGACAGGCGCTCATCAACCTGCCGCCGGGCGACATCGAGGCCGGCGACCAGGGCCTCGCCGCCCTGCCCGGGCGCGAGGACGAGTTCAGGGAAGCCTTCGAGCGGGCGCTCTCCTACGCCTGCGTGCTGGACTGCCCCTGCCTGCACGCGATGGCGGGAACGCCGGGCGGCGCCGACCCGGAAGCCGTCCGGCGCACCTACATCGCCAACCTCCGCTACGCGGCGGAGCGCGTGGCCCCGGAAGGGCGCAGCGTGGTCATCGAAGCGATCAATGCCCGTGACCTGCCCGGCTACTTCCTGCACTCGACCCGCGATGCGGCGCGGGTCATCGAGGAGGTGAATCGGCCCGGTCTCGGCCTGCTCCTCGACCTCTATCACTGCCAGATCAGGGATGGTGATCTCGCGGTGCGGGTCCGCGCGCTCATGCCGGTGACGCGCCACGTGCAGATCGCGGGGGTGCCGGAACGCCACGAGCCCGACATCGGCGAGGTCCACTACCCCTACCTGTTCCGGCTCATCGACTCCCTCGGCTATCGGGGCTACGTAGGGTGCGAGTACCACCCCCGGAACCGCACCCGCGCCGGCCTCGCCTGGCTCGACCGGGCGCGCGGGCGATGAGCGGGAACTCTCCCTTCGGCGCGCTCGCCGGTCTCGAGGTCGTCGACCTCAGCCGGGTCCTCGGCGGACCCTACTGCACCCAGATCCTCGGCGACCACGGCGCGGAGATCGTGAAGATCGAGCCGCCCCAGGGCGACGAGACCCGCGACTGGGGACCGCCCTTCCACGAAGGCGACGCCTCCTACTTCATCGGTGTGAACCGCAACAAGCGCGCGATGGCCCTCGATCTCCGCCGCGAGGCGGGTCGGGCGGTGCTGATGCGCCTGCTCGAGGGCGCCGACGTGCTGCTGGAGAACTACCGGCCCGGCACCATGGAGAAGTGGGGCCTCGGCTACCATGAGGTGCTCCGGGAGCGTTTCCCCACCCTCATCCATGCCCGCATCAGCGGTTTCGGGTCGGAGGGCGCCTACGGCGGCTTCCCCGGCTACGACGCGGTGGTCCAGGCGATGGCCGGGATGTTCAGCGTGAACGGCACGCGGGAGAGCGGCCCCACCCGGCTCGGCATCGCGCTCGTCGACATGGGCACCGGGCTCTACACCGCCATCGCCATCCTGATGGCGGTGATCGAACGCCAGCGCTCCGGATACGGCCAGTACCTCGACATGACCCTCTACGACAGCGCGGTCGCGCTGATGCACCCGCACGTCGCCAACTACTACCTGAGCGGCAAGGTGCCGGGACTGACGGGCAACGCCCACCCGAACCTGAGTCCCTACGACAAGTTCAGGACCCGGACCACCGAGGTCTTCGTCGCCGCCGGCAACAACCGCGCCTTCTCGCGCCTGTGCGCGGAGATCGGGGTGCCCGAGCTCGCCGAGGACCCGCGCTTCCGGGACAACCGCGACCGCCTCGCCCATCCCGAGGCGCTGCGCGAGGCGCTGGAGGGGACGCTCGCCGGAGTCGATGGTTTCGCGCTGTGCGAACGCCTCCTGAAGGCGGGACTCGTGGCCGGCCCGGTGATGGACACCCGCGAGGTCATGTCGCACCCCCACACCGGGGAGCGGGGCATGGCGGTGGAGCTCGACTGGTACCGGGGCAGCGGGACGCCGATCAAGATGTCGCGCACCCCGGGCGGGGTCCGCCGCACCCCGCCCCGCTTCGCAGCACACGCACGCGAGATCCTCGCCGAGCACGGCTACTCGGAGGAGGAGATCGCGTCCCTCGTCGCGGACCGCGTGGTCCCGGACACCCGCCGGGCCTGAGCCCTTCCGGGCGAAGGGCGACACCGGACACATCCAGGGAAGCGGCGAGACATCCACGTGCGGGAGACCGGCCACCCTTGACGCGAGACTCGCACGAGCGAAGGGCGCTCGGCCCGCCCGGGTCCTGCTGATGCCGGCCGCGATGCCTCCCCCGACGAGCATGGCTCGCCCCCTCCCGGGGCTCGAAGCCTCGCCCGCCGCGTTCCCTGCGCGCACGAAGGGCGGCAGGGCGACCCTCCTCGCATGATCGGCCTGCTCACCCAGGGCGAGCTCCTGCTCTTCGTGATTCTCCTCGCGGCGATCGTGGTGTCCCTCTCCTTCCACGAGTTCGGACACGCCGCCTGCGCCAAGCTGCTCGGCGACGACACCGCCGAACGTCAGGGGCGACTGACCCTCAACCCTCTCGCCCACATCGATCCGATGGGCCTTCTGATGGTGGTCGTGGTCGGCTTCGGCTACGCCAGACCGGTGCCGGTGAGCCCGGCCCGCCTGCGCCACCTCTGGGCCGAGGCGGCGGTCGCCTTCGCCGGTCCCTTCGCGAACCTGATCCTGGCCGCGCTCTGCGTCAACGTCCTCGTCTGGGGGATGACGGGCGAGGTCTCGCTTCTGGACGGGCCCGCAGTGCAGGTGTTCTTCCTCTACCTCGCGCGCATCAATCTGCTGCTCATGCTCTTCAACCTCATGCCCATCGGCCCTCTCGACGGGCACTACATCATGCAGTGGCTGCTGCCTCCCGGACTCGCGGTGCGTTATCGGGAGCTCAACCGACGCTGGGGAAGCTGGGCGCTGCTGGGGCTCATCCTGCTCGCGGTCGCGGGGGTGCCGGTGTTCAGCTTCCTGGTCGGCTCGATCGACCGCCTCCTGCCCTTGCTCATCATCGTGTGAGACAGACCGCGTGAAGTCGCCGTCGGGCAGGCTGGCGATGACGTTCCACCCGTGATCCCCGCTCTCAGCTTCTCCACCGTTGCCGCCACTCTCGCCACCGTCTCTGCCCGTAGCGCAACATCCCGTCCACTCGTCGATCGACTTCCGTCTGTACCCGGTTCTCGTCCTCCGTCCGTGCGTCCTCTCGGGCTTGCGCCAGCGCCAGCGGCGCGTTGCGCATCACTTCCTCCACGAGGGTGAGCACACCCTCTCTCCTCTCCCCGCACTCGCGAGCGTGCGCTTCCCACTGTCTTTGACCGATCCCGCTCAGACGTTTCTGTTTCGCGATGCCAATCGCGAGCTCGGCCCGCAGGATTCCCACTCCGATGCAGCTCGATGCATCGTATATCGGTGCGAGTCGGATCTTCGGCGTCGCATGGGTCAGGTCGTGCGTGATCCCGATGTTGCGCCGGTGCAGATCTCCATGCCCCAGGATCCAGCTCGCGGCCAGGAGCCTGGTGACTCGTTCGCACTGCTCTTGTCCCTCGCTCGCGCCGTACTGGCGCAGCAGGGTGTACAGCGCAGGCCACAGCGGCTCCCCGCGCAGCCCTGTCTCTTCCTTCAGGGTCCCCGGCCATCCGGCGGCTTGCGAAAACTCCTCCTGATGCACCGTGACCGTTGTTCCTTCGCGTGTCTTTCGGTCACTGCGTTCACTCAACACGGACTGTACGCCTGCGAACACGCGGCTTCGCGTCTTCGCCGCCGGTACTCCCAGGTACGCCATTGTTCGTTGCACGATGGCCTCCACCCCTGCTTCTCCCGGCAGTCTCCGATTGTCCTCGTGTTTGACGATCCACGTGCTCAGCGATCGTCCCGTCGGGATGCACCACCCCCGCCCTTCCCGCCATACGATCCCGATCTTTCCGCGCATGCCGGACAACGACGTGCCCCGGCCCGAGTACTCACGCAAGCCCGTTCTTCCCCTTCCCATTGCGATCACATGGGCGTCTTCGACCCGGGCTCCGATCTCCGCGTCGCTCACCCGTTCGTATCCACCCCCTGCCTCGTCCGGATCCTCCCCGGGCCGAGTGAACCCGATCGCTCCCGGGTACTCCTTGCCGGTGTTCGCGGCGAGGAGTTCGATCGTCCCCGGTTCGCGTCCTTCGCGCTCTTCCCTGATCGCCTGTTCAATGGCCCGTTGTCTGTAAGACTCTCTGGCCCCGTTTTCCGGCAGGCAATCATCGAGCCACAGCCGGAGCTTCCCTATCGTCGCTTCGTCCCAAAGCGCGCATGAGATCCTTCTCACCGTGTCCTTCGCGCACCCGAAGGACTCTCCCCGCTGTCCCTCCTTCTCCGTACTCCACAGCTCGCCTGCCCACTGCTCGTCCAGCCAGATGACGACCCCTGCCTGTTCACTTCCGTCTGCTGGCCGTGAACTTCGTAGTGGTCTCAACGCATGTCTCCTCTTCCCACGCCCCGGCGCCCGGACTCGACGGTCCACGACTCCGAGCAGATCTGCCAGGTCACCTCCGGTGGCATGCTTCCCTGGCCGGCAGCGGCTCGGTCAAAGTTCGAGAGCCCGGGGTCCCGGTAACCCTCGGGATGGTGCGCGTGGCGGCTCGTTCGTTCAACAGACGGTCCCACCGATGCGTTGCGCTCGCCCTTCGCTGCGCTCGATGCACATCCCGTTTGCGGCGCTGCCTCAGTCACCCGTCGGCCCAGGGCTCTTCAAAAGTCGGCTTGACGGCTTCAGACTCCGAGCTTCGGGAT
>CAYFYD010000073.1:0-12670 GCA_964347195.1 uncultured Ectothiorhodospiraceae bacterium | reverse complement strand
GCCGGCCGCCAGGATCCCGCGGGGGGGGGCCGCCCCCCCCCCCCGCCCGGGCGGGGGGGGGGGGGGCCCCCCGGGGCGGCGGCGGGCGGGCGGCCCCCCCCCCGCGGGGCGGGCGGCCCGGCGCCGCGCCGCCGCGTCGAGGGCGATGGGCTCGCCGTGCGGAGTCGCGTCCGCGGCCGCCTTCCACGCCGCCTTGCGCGCCGCGAGCTCCCGGGACGAGGTGAGCCGCTTCTCGGTGACGAGGCGTTCGAGGGCCGCGAGCCAGTGCGCGTAGTAGCGGCTCGCGGAGGCGTCGTCGCTGGCGCTCACGCCGCCGGAGCCGATCTCGCGCGCGAGCGCGGCACTCCACTCCCCCCAGGTGAACGCGCCGCGGGCATGGAGCTCGACTGCCATCGCGAAGGCCTGCGCCTCCCAGGGCGCGGAGAACACCGGGCCCTCCTCGTCGCGCGGGATCGCGGGGAGGGCGTCGAGGGGAACCGGATCGCGAGCAGCGTTCATGCCGGCTCCAGGTAGCTCTCCCAGAGGTCGAGGCGCACCGTGTCGCGCGGGGGTGCCGCGTCTCCCCAGAGCGCGCGGGCGCGGAACTCGACATTGTACAGGCGCTCGGCCGCGTCGTGCGCGCCGGCCGCGCGCCGGTCGGGGAAGAGGTGGACGCCGCGATCGTCGCGCACGGTGCCGTGCTTCGCACGGGCGTAGCGGGGCAGCCGGGTATGCCCTTCGGGATGCATGTTGACGGTGCGCACGCGCTCGCCGGGCCGGAAGCGCACCGGCCGCTCGACCTCGCGCGCCGCCGCCTCGCCTCGTCGCAGCGCCGCCTCGGCCTGCGGGGCGGACAGCGCCGCCGGCTGCCCCGGCGAAGGTGTCGCGGGGGCGTGGTCCCCGGCGAGGCGGGCGTGGAGCTCCTCGCGGGTCAGCAGTCCGTGCTCGACCAGCAGGGTCTCCATCGCGTGCAGCCAGTGCTCGTAGTAGCTCGTGGTCAGGTATCCGACCGGGTCCATCCGTTCGACTGCATGGCGCCACATGTCGAGGTTCCACCGGCCGAGCGAGTCCGTGGCGAAGTTGAGCGCGAAGCAGCGCCGCTCCCACTCGTGATGGAAGGTCGACTCGTCGGGCTCGTAGTCGAGGTCCGGGAATCCGTGCATGCCGCCGAGGTCGTGCACGCCGTTCACCGGACTACTCCGCGCCGGGCACGCGGGCGAGGGCGACTCCGATCATCGCATCGCGCGTCACCAGCGCGGCGAGTGCTTCCTCGCTCATGCCCCCGGTGCCGGGCGGGCGCCGGGGCAGGACGAGGTAGCGCATCTCCGCGCTGCTGTCCCACACCCGAACCTCGACCTCCTCCGGCAGCCGGACTCCGAACTCCTCCAGCACTCCGCGGGGGTCGGCGACCGCGCGGGAGCGGTAGGCGGGGGACTTGTACCACACCGGCGGCAGTCCGAGGGTGGGCCACGGGTAGCAGGAGCACAGTGTGCACACGACCAGGTTGTGGACCTCGGGCGTGTTCTCCACCACCGTCATGTGCTCGCCCTGGCTCCCCTCGAAGCCGAGCTCCGCAATGGCCGCGGTGGCGTCACGGAGGAGCCGGCGCCTGAACTCCGCGTCCGACCAGGCCCGGGCCACCACCCGCGCGCCGTTGTGCGGCCCGACCCGGGTCTCGAAGAAGTCGATGATCGCGTCGAGGGCGGCGGGGTCCACCAGCCCCTTCTCGGTGAGCAGGGACTCCAGCGCCCGGACCCTAAGCTCCGGGTCGGCGAGCCGCGGCGCGGCGTGGTGATGATGATCGGTGGCCATCGGGGGGTTCACTTCTCCGTCGAAGACCTACGCCGCCCGGTCCTCGACCACCAAGCCTCGACCAACGGCCTGCAGAGCCTTCTCCACCTGAGCGATGTGCGAGCGGTGGTCGGGGTTCAGAAGCTTGCGGATCGCCCCTTCGCTCACGCCCAGACGCGCAGCGAGCGCGACCCTGGTGATGCTTTGGCGGCGCATCGCCGAGTAGAGCGCCAGCTTGGCGGCAACGATGGGCCGGACGGCGACGAGGGGCTGGCCCTTGGCCGCGGCGCTGGGCTCCGGAACATCCTCCCCACCGTGAACGCAGGTGCTCAGGGCGGCGGCCAATGCGTCCTCGGCCATGGCCAGAGACTCGGCTCGATCCTCGCCGCAGGTGAGGGCTTCCGGGACGTCCGGAAAGCTCACGGAGAAGCCGCCGTCCTCCTCGGGCGTCAGCACACAAGGGTAGGCATATCGCATCAGAATTCCTCCCGGGGGATGTCGAGCTGCCTCAGCATGCCTCTGAGCGCTCCCGACTTCAGCTCGCCTCGCTTGACGATCGTTCGGCGATCGCCCACGTACAGAACACCATGGCTGCCTTTCCCGCGCCGTGGGTCGAAGCGAAAGGACTTGCCGGTTCGTCTCGCGTAGCGTCTGGCGCGTCTGACGAACTCCGTTCCGTTCACCGCGGCAGTATCGTACCTTCGGGAACCAGGCGCCAGGAGCGGATGATGCTACCGGACCGCGACGCGCCTCGGCAGAGTGAGGGCGCAGAGCGTCGCGAGGCCGAAGGCCACCGCGAGCATGAGGTATGCGTCCTGGAAGGAGAGGGCGTCGGCGCTCGCCGCCACCACCTCCCGGAGGTGGGCGAGGGCGTGGGGCAGGCGCTCGGAAAGGGGCACTCCGCCGCGTTCGAGCATGCCCGCCACCCCGTCGACCAGCGTCCGGGTGGCGCCGGTGAGGCCCTGCTGGGTAGTGGCGAGCTCCCCGAAGTAGTGGGCGGAGCGCATGTCCAGGGTGATCGCGATGCAGTTCACGCCCATCGCGCCGCCGAGCATGCGGATGAAGTTCATGGTGCCCGCCCCGTAGGCGATGAGCTCGGGGCCGAGGTGCTGGAGCCCGGCCGCGGTGAGCGCGGGGAGCGCGAAGCCCATCCCGATGCGGCCGAGCGCAATCAGCAGTACGAGGGTCGAGAAGGCGGTGTCGGCGTCGATGGTCGAGAGGGCGAGGGAGGAGAGACCGAAGAGCAGCATGCCGCCCATCGCCGGCCAAGCCGGGTTGTAGCGTTGCACCAGCCAGCCCGCGACAGGGAACACCGCGAAGGTGGCGAGCTCCCCGAGCAGGAGCAGGGTGCCCGCCCGGGTGCCGGTGAAGCCCTGCACGGTGCGCACGAAGACCGGCATCAGGTAGAAGGAGGCGAACATGCCGGCCCCGAACACGAAGCCGACCACGGTGGTGACGGCAAAGGAGCGGTCGGTGAAGAGCCGGACATTGAGGAGGGGATGGTCGGTGCGCAGCTCCACCTCGATGAAGACGAGTGTCGCGATCGCGGCGACGAGCAGGAGGACGAGTACGGCGTTGGAGTCCCAGCCCACCTGCTGTCCGCTCGTGACCCCGTTGAGGAAGCAGGTGATGGCGAGGGCGGCGAGTCCGAGGCTCGTCCAGTTGAGGCGCGCCCTCGGGACGCTCGTGCGCCGGCGCGGAAGGTAGCGCGCCGCGAGCGCGGCGCCGAGCGCCATGAAGGGGAGCGGCCCGGCGAACACGTAGCGCCAGTCGAGGAGGTCGATGATGAGACCGCCGTAGATGGGGCCGAGCGCGGGTCCGAGCATGACGCCGATCCCGAAGAAGCCGAGCGCCTTGCCGCGCTCGTGCACCGGGAAGACGGTGAAGATCACGCTCAGGCTGAGCGGCTGGAGCACCCCGGTGGCGGCGCCCTGGATCACCCGCGCCACCACCACGCCCTCGAAGGTGGGCGCGAACTGCCCCATGACGCTGGCCGCCGCGAACACCGTGGCCGCGATGAGGAAGGTGCTGCGCGGCCCGAGGTTGTGCACGAACCACGCATTGAGCAGCATGCTCACGGTGGTCGCGGACAGGAACCCGGTCGAGATCCAGTGCACCCGGTCCTGGCCGGCCCCGAACGCGCCCATGATGTCCGCGATCGCCACGTTGGCCATCGTCGACGCCATGATCGAGCAGGTCAGACCGAGCATGACCGCGCTCATGGCGAGCCAGCGGTGCGGAAAGGCGCCCGGCGGGTCGGGATCCGGCACGCCGGCGCGGGTCGCGTCACGCATCGGTGATGTCGATGAAGATCTCCACCATCATCCCGGGACGCAGTCCCTCCACGTCTCCACCGATGGCGATGCGTACCGGAAAGCGTTGCGTGACCTTGGTGAAGGCGCCGCCGGACCTGGCGCTCGGCAGCAGCGAGAAGGTGCTGGTCGCGGCGACTCCGATGACGCTCACCCGTCCCTCGAAAGTGCGCTCCGGGTAGGCGTCCACCTCGATGCGCACTCCCTGGCCGACTGCGAGCTTGCGGATCTCGGTCTCGCGGATGTTCGCCTGCACGTAGACCGCCCGCGGGTCGTGGACGATGGCGATGCGCTGCCCGGGCGCGACCTGCTCTCCCGCCTCGACGAAGACCTTGCTCACCACCCCGGCGAGCGGGCTCGTCACGGTGTGGGCCGCGATGTCCAGCCGCTGGCGACGGGTGCGGGCGAGGGCCGAATCCCGGCGCGCTTCCAGCACGGCGCGCTCGTGCTCCGCGGCGCCGTTCCCGGCACGGCCGCTCGCGTGGGCGAGGAGCTCCGCTTCCCGGCGCCGCAGCTCCGCCTCGAGCTCCGCGAGGAGGGCCCGCGCCGCGCGCGAGTCGAGCACCGCGAGAACCTCTCCCTCGTCGGTCCGCGAGCCGTCTTCGGCCGGCCGCTCCCTTACCTGGCCGGCGACCCGGGCGCTCACCGTCACCATGTCGGCGGCGATGCGCGCGTCGGTCTCGCGCACCAGCACCACCGACTCGCGCAGTCTCTGCGCGCCCCACAGCGCGAGGCCGGCGACGATGAGCAGCAGGAGGGTGGCGCGCAGCACGCCCGCCCGCGGGCGGTAGAGACCGGTCAGCACCCGCGCGGCCGTGGTCTCAGCCGAAGCGGCGTCCCCGCCGTGCCGTCCGCGCGCCGCGGCGGAGGGGGCCACGCCGCGTCGATCTCGCCGTGCAGCTCTCGTCCTGCATCCGCGGGATGTCTTTGGCTCGTGCGTTCCGGGACGGAAAACCGACGCACTATACTACGCAGACCCTACGCTGGTGCGAGCGCGCATGGACCGCAGGACGGCAAGGCCGAGCCATGGAGCGCGATGGCGCTGCGTCCTGCTCCTCGTGGCAGCCGGGCTGCTGGCGGCGGCCTTCGGCTCCCGCGCCGCGGCCGACGCCTTCGAGGAGGCGCGCCGGGACATGCTCGAGGCGGTGGGCCGACTCGTGACGGATACCCGGGCAGAGACCGGGCGGGCGGAGCTCGCAGCGGAGGTGACGGGGGCCCTCGCCCGCGTGCCGCGGCACGAGTTCGTGCCGCCTGCGCACCGGAAACGGGCCTACGAGAACCCTCCCCTGCCGATCGGCTACGGCCAGACCATCTCCCAGCCCTACATCGTGGCCCTGATGACGGACCTGCTCGAGGTCGGCCCCGGCCACGCGGTGCTGGAAGTGGGCACCGGATCCGGCTACCAGGCGGCAGTGCTCGCCGAGCTCGGGGTCCGGGTCCACAGCGTGGAGATCATCCCCCCGCTCGCCGAGTCGGCGAAGGCGCGCCTGGACCGTCTCGGCTACCGGGGGGTCGCGGTGAAGCTCGGCGACGGGTACTACGGCTGGGCCGAGCACGCGCCCTACGACGCGATCATCGTCACCGCCGCCGCCGGCCACGTGCCCCCGCCCCTGGTGCAGCAGTTGAAGGCGGGCGGCCGGATGGTGATCCCGGTGGGGCCCCGCTTCGCGGTGCAGCGCCTGCTCCTGGTGGAGAAAGGAGACCAGGAGGGAGAGGTCTTCGCGCGCAGCGTCCTGCCGGTACGCTTCGTGCCCCTGACCGGAGAGCATTGAGCTCCCGCTCCCCCATCGGCCCGGGTCCGGGGCCAGCGCCGCGCGGGGGACTCGTATCCATGACTTGACGAAGGAGCCGGCAGCGCCCGGGCTCTTCGGAGCGCGAGCTTCGGGGCTCGTTGACCGAGAGGGATTCCCGCTCCCCGAGCGGGGTCGGGGACGAGCTTCGCGGGAATGACGGGAGTGCGGGAATGACGGGAGGTGGCGCGGGAAGCGGATTGAGCGCCCGGCGCTCCCCGGCTCCCCTCTACCTGTCGGTGGCGCTCGTCTCCGCGGCGGCACTCGCCTTCGAAGTGCTGCTCACCCGCCTGCTCGCGATCGTCCACTGGCACCACTTCGCGTACCTCGTCATCAGCCTCGCCCTGCTCGGCTTCGGCGCGAGCGGCACCTTTCTGAGCGTGTTCGGGGAGTGGTGCGCCGCGCGCTTCCGGGCCTGCTACGTGGCGAACGCGGTGCTCTTCGGGGCGGGTGCCCCGCTATGCTTCGCCATCGCCCAGCGCATGCCCTTCAACGCGCTGGAGGTCACGTGGAGCGCCCGGCAGTGGGGGTGGCTGGCGCTCCTCTTCCTGTGCCTCGCGATCCCCTTCTTCGGCGCCGCGTACTGCTTCGCGCTGGCCTTCCTGCGCTACCGGACGCGGATCGCGGCGGTGTACGCGGCGGACCTCGCCGGGGCCGGGCTCGGCGCGGCCGCGCTCGTCGGATGGCTCTACCTTGCAACGCCCGAGCGCGCGTTGCAGGGCCTCGCCGCGCTCGGCCTCGCCGCCGCGGTGCCGGTGGGGTGGGGCGGCGGGCGCGGGCTGCGCGTCGCGAGCGCAGGGCTCGCGCTCGCCGCCGTGGCGCTCGCGCTCTCGCCGCCCCTCGTCGTGCCCGTGCCGTCGCAGTTCAAGGCGCTCGCCCAGGCGCTCGAGGTCGACGGCGCGCGCGTGAGCGCGACCCGGACGAGCCCGCTCGGGGTGCTCACCGCCCTCGAGAACGACCGCGTCCCCATCCGCCACGCGCCGGGCCTGAGCCTCGCTTCCACCGCCCCGGTCGCTCCCCAGATCGGCGTGTTCACCGACGCGGAGCATCTGCGGGTCATCACCCGCTTCGACGGCGACTTCGCCCCCTTGCGCTATCTCGCCGAGACCACCTCGGCACTGCCGTACCGGACGCTGCGGGCCGACAAGGTGCTCGTCCTCGGCGCGGGCGGCGGCGCCGCGGTCCTCCAGGCGCTCCAGGCGGGAGCGGGGGAGGTGCACGCGGTCGAGGTCGACCCCGAGATGGTGGCCCTCGTGCGCGAGGACTTCGCCGAGTTCGCGGGCGATCTCTACCGCCATCCGCGGGTGCGGGTCCACGTGGCGGAGGCCCGCGACTTCCTGCGCACCACTCCCGAACGCTACGACCTCATCCAGATCGCCGCGCTCGACTCCTTCGGGGCCTCCGCCGCGGGCCTGCATGCGTCGAGCGCGAATTACCTGTACACGGTGGAGGCGGTCCTGGCCTGCCTCGAGCGGCTCCGGCCGGGCGGGGTGCTGGCGCTGACCCGCTGGGTCAAGGTGCCGCCGCGTGACGGCGTGAAGCTCTTCGCCACCCTGGTCGCCGCGCTCGAGGCGCGGGGAGAGCCCGATGCCTCCCGCCGTCTCGCGTGGATCCGGGGATGGAGCACCGGCACCCTGATGGTGAAGCGGGACGCATGGAGCGCGGCCGAGGTCGCCGCGGTCCGCGCCTTCGCCCGCGCGCACTCCTTCGACCTCGTCCACTACCCGGGCATGACGCGGGAGGAGGCGAACCGCTTCAACCGCCTGGACCGGCCCTGGTTCTTCGAGGCGGCGGCGGCGCTGCTCGGCCCCGCGCGGGACGAGTTCCTCGAGCGCTACAAGTTCCACGTCGAGCCCGCGCGCGACGACCGCCCCTACTTCTCCCGTTTCGTCGAGTGGGAACACCTGCCCGAGCTCCTCCGCCTGCAGCGCCAGGGCGGGATCGGCCTCCTCGACCTCGGCTATCCGGTGCTCGTGGTCACGCTGGCGGTGTCGGTGCTCGCGGGCGCGCTGCTGATCCTCGCACCGCTCGGGCTCCTGCGCGCTCCGCTGCGACGCTCCCCGGGCTCCCCGGGGCCGGCCGGGGTCTGCGCCTACTTCCTGTGTATCGGCTTCGCCTTCCTCGCGCTCGAGATCGCCTTCATCCAGAAGACGATCCTGCTGCTGGGGGCGCCGGTGCTCGCGGTCGCCCTCGTCCTCGGCACCGTGCTCGTCTCGGCCGGCATCGGCAGCCTCGCGGTGCACCGGCTCGGCGCGAGCGCGGTGCCGTTGCGCGCGGTCGCGGTCGCGATCGCCGCCCTCTGCGGGGCGTACCTGTGGGGGCTGCCCGCCTTCGTCGAGGCCGCCGGTGCCCTGCCCCTCGGGGTCCGGGCGGTGCTCGTCGTCGCGCTCCTCTTTCCCCTCGGGGTGTGCATGGGCGTGCCCTTTCCCGCCGGGCTTCGCCGCCTCGCTTCGGCGCCGGCTCCCTGGACCCCGTGGGCCTGGGGCATCAACGGCTGCGCGTCGGTGACCGGGGCGGTCGCGAGCACCCTGCTCGCGGTCCACCTCGGGTTCAGCGTGGTGGTGCTGCTCGCGGCCGGGGTCTACCTGCTCGCGGGCGCACTGGCGCCACCACCGCCAGCCCCGGAAGATCTCCGTGTTCGAGCTCAGCGCCCCATGCCGTCGAGGTGCTGAGCCGGGTCGAGACGCTTCGAAGCACCCCGGGGGTCCCCGCAGAGCGCACGCGGGCGCACTGGCGCCGCCTCCGGCCCGCGTGCCGATGCCGCCCCTGCCGTGGAACGCCGCCGTGGCCGACAGGCACGTTCACGCTTCTTCCCCGATTCGAATCGCAACCAGGGAGCAGCGCCGTGCAGTGCGCGCCTCGCTTCGCCTCCGGCACCTCAGGTCTGCCGTATCAGGTGAGGGAGGCGGGGATCTCGCGCTCGCGGCGGGCCACGAAGTCTGCGAGCGCTTCGTCGAGTGCGGGGTCCAGGGGCGGCGGCTCGTAGCGCGCGAGCCACCGCTTCGCCTTCTCCACTCCGAGCGCTGCCGCGTCCTTGCGTCCCTCCTCGTCCCACTGCTCCCAAGTCACGTTGCTCTGCGAAGGGAAGATGAAGAGATTGCTCTTGCGGGTGTGGGCCGCGCCCAGGAAGTGTCCGCCGGGGCCGACCTCCCGGAGGGTCTCCAGCACTTCGTCGAAGTCGTCGAAGCGGCACCCCTGCATGAAGTGGTAGAAGGCGTCCACCTGCTCGAAGTCCAGGACGGTCTTCGCGTAGCTCACCGCCAAGGTGCCCTCGATCATCCCGCCGGCCATCGTGATCCAGTGGGCGCCGCTCAGGAAGGAAGGGAACAGGCCCCACATCGAGTCGAAGCCCGCCTGCATGTCCGGCGTCTTCGAGGTCGCGCAGTTCGCGATCGCGCGATGGGGCACGCGATAGCGGCGTGCCATCGCGCCCGCGAGGAATTGCACGATGGCGGAGTCGGGGCTGCCGTGCACCGGCGCTCCGGTGTTGAGGGCGACGGTCATCGCCGGCACCCCGAAGAGCATCGGCGAGCCGGGGCGGACGATCTGGGCGAGCGCGATCGCCATCAGGGCCTCCGCGGTGACCACCGCCATGGTGCCGGTGTTGCTCGCGGGCGTGCTCGCCGCCGCCATGCAGAAGGGCGAGCACATGACCGCCTGGTTGTTCGCGGCGTAGACCTTGAGCGCGTCGAGCATCGTGCGGTCCCAGACCAGCGGCGAGTTGCTGTTGATGAGGGAGGTGACGAAGGTGTCGCGGGTCGCGCGCGCCTCCCCGAAGACGAGCTTCAGCATCTCCACGGTGTCCTCGGCCCGCTCGCGCGCGGTCACGTTGCCGACGATCGGCTTGTCGGAGAGCCGGAGCGCGCTGCGGGTCATGTGCAGGTGCCGGTGGGGTACGGGCACGTCCATCGGCTCGACGATCGGTCCTCCCGCGATGTGCACCGAGGCGGCCATGTGGTTGAGCTTCTGGAGGTTGTCCAGGTCTTCGAGCGTCGCGTGGCGGCGCCGGCCTTCGAGGTCCAGGATGAAGGGCGGCCCGTAGGAAGGCGAGATCACCATGTGCTCGCCTCCGACGCGGACCGTGCGCTCGGGGTTGCGCCCGTGGTGCACGTACTCGGCCGGCGCCTTCGCAACGAGCGCGAGCAATGCGTCGCGGCCGATCCGGACCCGCTCCCCTTCGACTTCCGCTCCCGCCTCGCGCCAGAGCCCGATCGACTCGGCGTCCCGGAACTCGACCCCGATCTCCTCGACGATGCGCATCGCGAGATCGTGGATCAGCTCTTCCCCCTCCTTGTTGGTCACCTCGAACACCGGCACGTTGCGGGCCAGCGCCGGCAGGTGAACGAAGGGGGCGTCGAGCCGCGCCGCGCGCCGCGCACGGCGCCCGCGGCGGCGTCCGGAAGCGGTGGGCGACCGTGGCATCGTGCTACATCCGGGGCCGCCGGTTGGCGGGGTCGTAGGGAGAGTCCTCGATCACCGTCGCGGCGCGGCGTTCTCCGAGCAGCGGGATCTCCAGCTCGGTGCCGGGCCGGCAGTGGTCGGCGTGGAGATAGGCCATGGAGATGCAGTGTCCCAGGTGGTGAGAATGCCCACCGGAGGTCACCCGGCCGACCAGACGTCCGTCCCGGTACACGCCCTCGTTCATCCAGGCGTCAGCGTCGAGGGTCTCGACCTTCAGCGTCACCATGCGCCGTTCGAGCCCCGCCGCCCGCTGCCGCTCCAGGGCGGCCCGTCCGACGAAGTCCCGGTCCTCGTCGAGCTTCACGAAGCGATCGAGTCCCGCCTCCAGCGCGCTGTGCTCGACGTCGAGGTCCCGGTACATGGCGCGGTAGGACTTGTCGAGGCGCATCGATTCGATCGCGCGGTTGCCGGCGAGACGAAGCCCCGGTCCTTCTCCCGCCTCCAGGATCGCATCGAGCAGGGGGAGCTGATGGCAGACGGGATGGTAGAGCTCCCAGCCGAGCTCGCCCTCGTAGTTGATGCGCAGCAAGCGCACGTCCGCCGCGTGGCCGACCGCCATCACCCGGGCGCGCAGCCACGGGAAGGAGGCGTTGTCGAGATCGCCTTGCGTGATGGGTTGCAGCACCTCGCGCGCCCGGGGTCCGACCACCGCGAAGCAGCCCCGCTCCTCGGTCGCGTTCCTGAGACGCACGCTGCCGTCACCGGGGAGGTGCCGGCGGAGCACGTCGAAGTCGTGCCGTTCCCCGCGCGGGGTGCCGATCAGATAGAAGAGGTCCTCCGAGAGCCTCGTCACCGTGAACTCGCAGCGCACCGTGCCCTTGTCGGTCAGCAGGTGGCACAGGGCGACGCCGCCGGGCGCGCCGGGCGCGCGGTTGGCGAGGATGCGGAGGAGCCACGCGTGCGCGCCCGGCCCACTCACCTCGAACTTGGCCATCGGGGTCATCTCCAGCAGACCGGCGCCGCTGCGCACCGCGCGCACCTCCTCCGCGACGTGGGGGAAGTAGTTGAAGGTGCGGTAGCTGTAGAGGTCCCGGGGCTCCACCCCGGGCGGGGCGAACCAGTTCGGCACCTCCCAGCCGTACACCGAGCCCCACACCGCGCCCCGGCGGCTCAGCCGGTCGAAGCAGGGCGGCGTCTTGCTGGGCCGACCGGCCGGCCACTCGTAGCCCGGATAGTGGACCCCGAAGTTGTGGCCGAAGGCTTCGCGCACCTTGGTCGCGGTCCAGCGCTTGTTCGCGTATGCCCCGAAGCGCCGGCAGTCGATCTCCGAGAGGTCGATCCCCGGCTCGCCCTCCACCATCCACTCGCTCAGATAGTGCCCGATCCCGCCCCCCATCAGAATGCCGCCGGCCGCGCCTTCCGCCATCCAGAAGTTGGGCAGGCCCCAGGCGGGTCCGACGAGGGGCAGGTTGTCCGGGGTGGTGCAGATGGGGCCGCGCACGTTGCGCCGGATGCCGGCCCGGCCGAGCGCGGGCACGAGCTCGACCGCGACGCGCCAGTTGTCCTCCACCGCGGCCAGATCCTCGGGGAGCAGATCGGCGCCGAACCACTCGGGGACGCCGTCGAGGGCGAAGTGCTCCAGCGCTTCGGGACGCTCGTAGGGTCCGAACATCAGGCATTCGCCCTCCTCGCGCACGTAGCCGTTGATCGTTTCGTCGCGCAGCACCGGCATCTCGGGGAGGCCGCTCGCGTGACGTTCCACGAGCTCCGGCACCGTCTCCGTCACCCAGTACTGGTGCACGATGGGTATCGCGGGGAGGTCCAGGCCCACCATCGCGCCGGTCTGGCGCGCGTAGCTCCCGGTGGCGACCACGACGTGCTCGCAGACGATGTCGCCCCGATCGCTGCGTACCCGCCACTCGCCGCCCGGGCGCGGCTCGAAGGCGACGACCTCGGTGTCGAGATGGATCTTCGCTCCCTTGTCCCGCGCCCCGGCCGCCGCGGCCTGCGTGAGGTCCGCCGGCGCGATGTGGCCGTCGTCGGGGTTGTAGACCCCGCCGAGGAGGTCCGGGTGGCCTTCGAAGAGCGGCCACAGCTCGCGCACCTCCCGGGGCGAGAGGATCTCGGCGCGCACCCCCTGGGTCTCGGCGATGCTGAGGTAGCTGAGGTACTCGTCCATGCGGTCGCGGGTGTTGGCCACGCGGAGCTGGCCGCACTTGTGCCAGCCGACTGCCTGCCCGGTCTCCGCCTCCAGCCCTTCGTAGATCTCGATGGACTTCGCGATGAGCCGCCCGAAGCGGTAGCTGAAGCTGTAGACGGGGATGAGGCCGGCCGCGTGCCAGGTGGAGCCCGCGGTGAGCTGGCTTAGTTCCAGCAGGACTGCGTCCGTCCAGCCAC
>CAYFYD010000072.1:0-12741 GCA_964347195.1 uncultured Ectothiorhodospiraceae bacterium | reverse complement strand
TGACGGGTTCGGATGCCCGGACGAGCGCCCGACGTCGACTTTTGAATGGTCCTGCCGGGCGCCGTCCGTGCCTGGAATGTATGCCACCGGTGTCCGATCATGCGCCCCTTTTGTGCAAGAGACAGAGGCAGTGGACATGATGAACGTCGCCCTGGCCGGCCCCGGCCGCATTGCGGAACACTCTCTGGTACCGGGGCTCGCGAAGGTACCGGGTGCGCGGCTCTGGAGCGTGATGAGCCGCGACCTCGGCCGCGCCCGGGACTTCGCCCGGCGGCACGGGGCGGCGGGAGGCGAGGTCGCTCACGATCGCCTCGACACCCTTCTCGCCGACCCCGAGCTCGACGCGGTGATCATCGCGACTCCGGACAAGCTGCACGCCGAGCAGGCGATTGCGGCGGCCGAGGCGGGGAAGCACGTGCTCGTCGAGAAGCCGATGGCGACGGACGCGAGCTCGGCCCGCGCCATGGTGCGAGCTTGCCGGGACGCACGCGTCGTGCTCGCCGTCGCCTACCACATGCGCTGGCACCGGGGCCATCGGCTCCTGCACGCACGGGTCGGGGCGGGCGAGGTCGGCGCCATTCGACAGATGCGCGTCCAGTGGAGCTTCAAGGCGCCGGACAAGTCCAACTGGCGTGCGCTGCCCGAGGTGGGGCGCTGGTGGAGCCTCGCGGGCGTGGGCACGCACTGCCTCGATCAGATCCGCTGGTTCATGGCCCCGGCCGGCGGAGCGATCACCGCGCTCAGAAGCAGTATCGGCCGGGGGGTATGGGGCGGCCCGCATGACGAACAGGCGACCATCACCCTGTCCTTCGAGTCCGGGGCGCAGGCCACCCTGTGCTCTTCCGCGCTGTTCAAGGCGCCGGCGCGCCTCGAGATCTACGGCTCCGAGGGCTTCGCCGTCTGCGAGGGCACTCTGGGCGCGCACGGCGAGGGGCGCATCGAGCTGAACGGGGAGTCGCTCGAGTACGAGCCGGAGGATCCCTACGCGGGCGAGATCGCGGACTTCGTCGCCGCCGTGCGCGAGAGTCGGGAGCCCGAGGTCAACGGGGAAGAGGGCCTGCGCAACGTGGAGCTGCTTCTCGAGGCCGACCCCTGAGGCGCCCGGTCCTCACCGCGGTTCCCGAGGCTCGGGTCCGCAGGGCAATGCCGCGGACGCCGATCGTGCGGTGCGGGCCGCGGAGCGCGCCTTCGTGAGCGGCGAGTGGCCGAAGCTGAACGGCCAGCCAGCGCGGCGCGTTGCTGCGCAGACTCGGCGATCTGGTGGCCGAAGAAGCCGATGCCCTCGGAAGGATCGAGGTCAGGGACAACGACAAGCTGCCGAGCGAGGGCGCGAGCGGGTCGTCCGCCGCTCCCGTCACTGCGTCAAGCGGTCACCGGCGCACGGATCGCGTCAACTACCGCGTTTGTGACTTCGGCGGTGCCGGCGCCGCCGCCGATGTCCGGAGTCCGGGGGCCCGTTGCGAGCACACGTTCCACCGCGTTCTCGATGCGCTGCGCGAGCTCCGGGAATGCGAAGCCGTACTCGAACATCATCGCTACCGAGAGGATCGTGCCGTACGGGTTCGCGATCCCCTGGCCCGCGATGTCGGGCGCGCTGCCGTGCACGGGCTCGTAGATTCCCGGCTTCGCCCGCTCTCGGCGTGGCGGCAGTCCGGCAAGCGATGCCGAGGGCAGCATACCGAGACCGCCCGCAACGGCGCCCGCCTGATCGGAGAGCAGGTCGCCAAGCAGGTTGTCCGCGAGCACGACGTCGAAGTCGCGGGGCGATCGAGCGAGCTGGTACGCGGCGTTGTCGGCGTAGAGGTGGGTGAGCGCGACCTCCGGGTAGTCGCGGGCGCCGAGGGTGGAGACCACCTCGCGCCAGAGCATGCCCGATTCCATGACGTTCGCCTTGTCGACCGAGACCAGGCGCTGCCGGCGCCAGCGTGCGAGCTCGAAGCCCGTGCGGGCGACACGCTCAATCTCCGTCTCGGTGTAGACGGTGGCGTCGAAGGCGCGGCGCCCGCCCCCGGGAAGGCGCTCGATGCCCCGAGGGAGGCCGAAGTAGGCGCCCCCGCACAGCTCGCGCACCATCATCAGGTCGGCGCCGCGGACCAGCTCCGGGCGAAACGGAGTGCGCTCCACGAGAGCTTCGAAGGCTCGCACCGGTCGCAGACCGGCGTAGACGTCGAGCTCCCGGCGAAGGCGCATCAGCCCGTCCTTGTCGACGGGATTGCGGGACGCGCCGGCATCGGAGCCGGCGTCCTCGTTGCGGGATTCACCGCCGGCCAGATACTCGTCGTAGCGCGGATCGCCCACTGCGCCCACCAGAACCGCATCGACCTCCTTCGCCCGTGCGACCGTCTCGTCGCGGCAGAAGGTGCCGTAGCGCTCCCACGCGGCCCCGTGCAGCAGATCTTCCTCGATCTCGATCGGCATACCGACGGCATCCGCGGCGGCCTTCAGGACCTCGAGGCCCGCGTTCACGACCTCGGGGCCGATGCCGTCGCCCCCGAGCGCGAGCACCGTGAACCCGTCACGCGGGGATGGCATCGACCTCGAGCCCGTCTCTCTCGCGGCTTCCGGGCTCAGATCGCGGTGCCGGCCTTCAGGCCTTCGAGCACCGCTTCCTCCGCGGTGCGGGGCGCGAGGCAGTCGCCGATGCGGTGCACCTCACCCTCCCAGTCCTCCAGGTCGAGGAAGAGTCCGTCTTCGGACTGGTGTCCCATCGAGGTGACCAGCGTGTCGACCTCTTCGCAGATGACCGCTTCGCCGCTCGTGGTGTGCTGCAGGTAGACACTGTCCGCATCGGCTCCGAAGAGGCGCACCATGGGGATGACCTCCACGCCGAGCTTGTGCATCATCCCGAGCCAGTGGTCGCGCACGTACTGCTGGATGGTCTGTCCCGGCATGTAGCCGTTGCTGCACAAGCGCACACGGCAACCGTCCCGGGCCAGCTTCTCCGCGAGGCCGAGTCCGATCCAGTCGCAGCGCCAGTCGGCGATGACCACCGAAGTGCCGACGTTGGCCTCCCCCTCGAGGACCTGCCACGCTTCGACCACGTGCGCCTCGCCCGCGCCCTCGAGGGGAAAGTCGCGGGGCCGGGCGCCGGTCGCGAGCACCACCGCGTCCGGCCCTTCGCTCTCGATGAGCGCGCGGTCCACCCGCGAGCCGCAGCGGATGCGCGCGCCCGCGCGCTCCGCCTCGTGGCGGAGGTTGTCGACGATACCGCCGAACTCTTCGCGTCCCGGCAGGCGCTGGGCGAGCAGGGCCTGCCCGCCGAGGCGGCGCCCCGCCTCGTGCAGCGTGACCTCATGACCACGCGCTGCGAGCACCGCGGCCGCCTTGAGGCCGCCGGGTCCGCCTCCCGCCACCAGCACCCGGCGCGCCTTCGGGGCGGGAGCGAGGGTGCCGAAGCGGAGCTCGCGGCCGGTCTCCGGGTGCTGGATGCAGGACACGGGGTAGCCGAGGTGGAAGTGCCCGATGCACGCCTGGTTGCACCCGATGCAGGCGCGGATGTCTTCGCTTCGCCCCGCCGCCGCCTTGTTGGGCATCTCGGGGTCGCAGATCATCGCGCGGGTCATGCCGCACACGTCGGCCTGACCGGAGGCGACGATCGCCTCCGCCTGCTGAGGCTGGTTGATGCGCCCGCCGACGAAGACCGGCTTGCTGACACGGGCCTTCACCGCGGCCGCACAGGGAGCGAGATAGGCGTTGCCCACCGTCATCGGCGGTACGATGTGGACCGATCCTCCGAGGGTCGTGGAAGTGCCGGCGATGACGTTGAAGTAGTCGAGTCCCGCCTCGTCGTCGAGGGCGGCGCAGATCGAGAGCACCTCTTCCGCGCTCAGGCCCTCCGGGCTCAGCTCGTCGCCCGAGATCCGGATCCCTACCACCATCTCGTCGCCGACCTTCGCGCGGATGTCGTGCAGGATCTCGCGCACGATGCGCAGCCGCTTCTCCTCGCTGCCCCCGTACTCGTCGCTGCGCAGGTTGACCCGGGGATTCAGGAACTGAGCGAGCAGGTAGCCCATGCTGCACAGGATCTCGCAGCCGTCCACCCCGGCCCGCTGGAGGCGGCGGGCGGCGTCCCCGTAGCCCGATATGACCTCGTGCACGAGGGCGCGCGGCATCGGCGCCGGCATGACGTGGAAGCGTTCGTTGGGCACCGCGGAAGGCGCCCAGGACGGCGGGGCGCTGCCGTCGAGCGATTCCAGGATCTCGCGTCCGGGGTGGAAGAGCTGCGCGAAGAGCACGGCGCCGTTCTCGTGCGCGGCGTCCGCGAGGCGGCGGTAGCCGGGGATCGTCTCGTCGCGGTAGAGCCGGATGGAGTTGCGCACGAAGGTGGCGCTCGGGTGAACCGAGGCCACTTCGATGACGATGAGCCCGGCCCCTCCCGCCGCCCGCGCCCGGTGGTAGGCGACGAGCGCGTCGTTGATCCCGGTCGCATCGACGATGCCCGTCTCGTGACCGGTGCTCATGATCCGGTTGCGCAAGCGCACCCCGCGGATCGTGAAGGGGCTGAAGAGGTGGGGGAACTGCACGGCGGAAGCGCACATTGGACGATTCTCGTCGCGGGTCGGTGCGGCATTGTAGCCACACATGTTCCCGGATTCGTTGGCCGGAATGGATTCCCGCGCAAGCTTGCCCTCGACCCCGATCGGGGGCGGGAATCCATCACCTGATTCCAGCATTGCGAGCCCCGCAACTCGTTGCGCCAAGCGAAGCTTCCGGACCCCGCCCCGCCCGCCGGCACCGCCCTCCTTCGCGAGCGCCGCCACTTTCCCGCGGCGGTCCCGCGGTTAGAATGCGGTGCCGGTCGAAGGAGGGTCTGTCCCTCCTCGGTCCGAACCGTGGTCCGACCCCGAGAACCCGTCAGGAGGAAGAGCGATGTCCGATTCACCACGTTTCACGCGCCGTAGCTTCAATGCCGCACTCGCCGCGGGCGGGCTCGCCGCATTCGGCCCCGCCGCCCTTCGGCCGGCCTTCGCCGCGACCGACGTCTACTGGATGGGCTGGCAGGGCTACGACGAGTGCTTCCACGCCACCGACTACCTCGAGACGAACGGCATCACCTTCAACACCACCTACATCAACTCCAACGAGGAGGTGCTCACCAAGCTCCAGGCCGGGGGACTCGGCAAGTACGACGTGACCACGATGTACTTCGGCTACCTGCACCTGATGGCGCAGTCCGGCCTGATAGAGCCGATCGACGAGAGCAGGGTGGAGGTGCTGGTGGAGGACAAGATCCTGCCCGAGTTCCGCCGACTCGACGCCCTGGTGTGGGACGGAAAGCTGTGGGGAGTCCCGTGGACCTGGGGCACGCTGCCCATGATGTACGACCCGGCCGCGCTGCCGGTCCCGCCCGCGCGCTGGAGGGACCTCTGGGACGAACAGTACAAGGACCGGATCGTGATGATCCACGCCCCCCTCGGCAACCTGTACGTATGGATCCCCGCCATCACCGGCAACCGCACGCCGAACCTCTCGACCCACGCCCAGGTCAAGGAGACCATCGACGCCTTGATCGATCTCAAGAAGAACCACGCCCGCGCGATGGCGCAGAGCTACGGCGAGGCGGCCGACATGTTCGCGCGCAACGAAGTCGTCGTTTCCGCCCTCGGTTGGGAAGCGGTGGTCGGCTTCGCGGCGGACAAGGGCAAGGAGATCACCTTCCACATCCCCGAAGAAGGCACCCTCATGTTCATGGACTGCCTCGTCATTCCCACCCGCGCCCCGAACCGGGACGTCGCCTACGACCTCGCCAACGTGTGCACCTCGGTCGAAGGTCAGCTCAAGCTCGCGGGCAGTCTGGGCCAGGCCGTCGTCAACCTCGATGCGATCCCCGAGGTGGCGCAGGAGAATCGCGACATGTACCGCTACGACGACATGAGTCAGATTTCACAGAAGGCGACGCTCCACCCCATGCCGCCGCTCGAGTCCGACGGCACTCACGCCACCTTCGACGACATGATCGAAGAGTACGAGCGTCTGCTGAAGGCATGAGCGCGGTACCCGCCGCAACGCCGGCCCCGCCCGTCCTGGTGCGGCTGCGGGGCCTCTCCAGGCGCTTCGGTCCGGTGGAGGCGGTTCGCCCCCTCGACCTCGAGATCCACGCGGGCGACTTCTTCGCGATCCTCGGCCCCTCGGGCTGCGGCAAGACCACCTTGCTGCGCATGATCGGGGGATTCATCGCGCCCACCACGGGCGCGGTGGAGATCGACGGCGCCGACGTGACCCGCCTCGGGCCGGAGCGCCGGCCCGCGAACATGGTGTTCCAGGGCTTCGGGCTCTTCCCGCACATGAACGTGCGCCAGAACGTCGCCTACGGGCTCCGCATCGCGAAGGTCGAGCGCGCGGAGATCGACGAGCGGGTGGGCGAGGTCATCCGTCTGGTGCGCCTCGAAGAGCTGGCCGACCGGGGGATCAACCAGCTCTCCGGCGGCCAGCAGCAACGCGTCGCGCTCGCCCGCGCCCTCATCATGCGCCCCAAGGTGCTGCTCCTGGACGAGCCGCTCGGTGCCCTCGACCTCAAGCTCCGGCAGGCGATGCAGCAGGAGCTGCGCCGGATCCACCACGAGATCGGGGGAACCTTCGTGTTCGTGACCCACGACCAGAGCGAAGCGCTCGGGCTCGCGAACCGGATCGCGGTGATGGAGTCCGGGCGGATCGTGCAGGAAGGCGGTCCGGAAGAGATCTACTCCGAGCCGCGCACCCGCTTCGTCTCGACCTTCATCGGAGAGGCCAACCTCTTCTCGGGACGGCGGAGCGGGGGTACGCTGCGCCTCGATGCCGGGGCCTCCTTCTCCGACGGGGGAGGCGATGCGCCGGTGCTCGTGGTCGTGCGCCCGGAGGCGATGCGCATCGGGGAGCAGGTCCCGCCGGGCGGCGTGGTGCTCGAGGGCCGGGTGGAGGACATCGTGTTCCTCGGCGCCTACGTGCGCTGCGAGGTGACGCTGCCGGGCGGGAACCTCGTCACCGCGCACCTCTCCGGTCCCGCGGCGCGCGCCTCGGTCGGGATCGGGGACTCGGTCCGGCTGGGCTGGTCGACGGCGGAGCATCGCATCATCGAGGACGTCTGATGCGGGGTCCCTGCCCGCTGCCCGCTCTTCCCGAATTCGAGCTTCGGGATTCGTTGACCGAAGTGGACTCCCGCTCCCGATCGGGGTCGAGGGAAAGCTTGCGCGGGACTGACACCGGCTGCGCAAGACCCGTCGCTCCCGCGCCGCTTCCCGTCATTCCCGCGCCGCCTCCCGTCACTCCCGCACCATCTCCCGTCGCTCCCGCGCCATCTCCCGTCATTCCCGCGCAAGCTTGTCCCCGGCCCCGATCGGGGGCGGGAATCCATCGCCTCGTTCCAGCACTTCGAACCCCCGAACCCGAGTGCCCGAGTACGCCGGGGCCGGCATGCGCAGCGTAGCCGGGACACTGCGCAACCGGCGGCTGTGGGCGCTCGCGCCCTCCACCGGGATCTTCCTGTTCCTGTTCGCCGCCCCCCTCGCGATGCTCTTCGTGGTGAGCTTCTGGTCGAAGAAGCTGCTGCGGGTGGTGCCGGACTTCACCCTGGACAACTACGTCTCCGCGGTAGTGCGCTATGGGGACGTGGCCCTGAACACGCTCGGCATCGCGGCGGGCACCGCGCTCGCGACCACCGTGCTCGCGTTCCTGTTCGCCTACGTCATCCGTTTCAAGGCGGGCCGCTACGGCGATGCGCTGCTCTTCGTGAGCCTCATCACCCTGTTCGGCGGCTACCTCGTCAAGGTCTACGCGTGGAAGACGATCCTCGGCCGGGAGGGGATCCTGAACTCGGCCCTGCTCGGGATCGGCGTCATCGACGAGCCGATCGGCGCCTTCATCTACAACGCGGGAGCGGTGATGGTCGCACTGGTGCACTTCCTGCTTCCGCTCGCCCTGCTGCCGGTGTACGCCTCGATGCGCAACGTCGCGGACATCACCCTGGAAGCAGCCCGCGATCTGGGGGCGCGCCCGTGGCAGGTGGTGCTCGGGGTCGTGCTGCCGCAGTGTCGCGCCGGCCTCCTCGCCGCGCTCATCTTCACCTTCCTCATCGCGGTGGGCGACTACGTCACCCCCCAGTTCCTCGGGGGAACCACCGGCTCGATGATCGGGGTGTTCATCGGCAACCAGTTCTCGATCCGTTTCGACTGGCCGCTCGGCTCCGCGATGTCCTTCACCCTGCTCGCGGTGTGCCTGGCCCTCGTCGTCGCGGCCCGCTTCGCGTTGTGGAGGTCGCCGCGATGAGCGCGCTCGCCACCCTCGCCTGGCGCGGGTTCGGAGCGCTCGTCGTCGTCTTCATGGTGACTCCGCTCCTCCTGGTGGTGATCTTCTCCTTCGGAGAGAACGCGCTCACCAACTTCCCGATGGGCGGAGTGTCGGGCAAGTGGTACGAACGGCTCTTCGACACCCCGGAGTTCTGGAAGTCCTTCTACAACAGCCTGCGGGTGGCGGGCGTGGTGGCGGCGACCTCGACCGTGGTCGGCACCCTGGCCGCGCTCACCCTGTCGCGCATGCGCCCGCGGGTCGCGGGTCCGTGGCTCATAGCGCTGTGCCTGCCGATCATGATGCCGCCCCTGGTCATCGGGGTCGCGCTGCTCGTCTACTTCGTGCGCTGGGTAGACATGGGCTTGAGCCTCGGTACGGTCATGCTCGGGCACATCGTGATCACCCAGCCCTTCGTCATCCTGATCGTCTACGCCCGGATGGCGACCTTCGACTACGCGGTCCAGGACAGCGCCCGCGACCTCGGCGCCTCGCCCTGGAAGGCGTTCGTGACGGTGACCCTGCCCATGATCCGCGCCACCATCGTCGGCGCCGCACTCATCACGCTCGCGATCTCCCTCGACGAGTTCGTGATCACTTTCTTCACCATCGGCGGCGGCAACACCCTGCCCACCTTCGTGTACGGAAAGATCCGGACCACCCTCGACCCCTCCATCAACGCGATCGCCACCATCCTCATCGCGCTGACCATCGGGTCGACGATGATCGCGCTGCGGATCAGCCGCTACCGGGGGTAGCGATGCTCAGGCCGGCGCCGGGACCTCGGCCGGCAGCAGGCCCTCGCGGTACAGCTCTTCCCACAGGGAAGGCGGGATCGCGGCGTTGAAGAGGCGGACGTTGTCCCGGACCTCGGCGGCGCTGCGCATGCCCGGGATCACCGAGACCGCCGCCGGCTGCCCGAAGGGGAAGCGCAGGGCGGCCGCCGCGAGCGGCACGCGGTGGCGTTCACAGACCGTGCGCAGCCTCGCCACCCGCTCCCGCACCGTCTCCGGGGCCGGTGCGTAGTCGTAGGTGCCCGCACGGTCGCCGGCGAGCACGCCGGAGTTGAAAGGGCCGCCGATCACCACCGAGACCCGCCGGCGGGCGCATTCGGGAAGGAAAGATACGGCGGCTTCGTGCTCGAGCAGCGTGTAGCGTCCCGCCAGCAGCACCACGTCGAGATCGCACTCGCGTACGCAGCGCTCCGCCGCCCGCTCGTCGTTGATACCGATGCCGACCGCGGAGACGATGTCCTGTTCGCGCATCTCGGCGAGAGCGCGGAACGCGCCGCCCCGGGCCTGATCCAGATATCGATCGAAGCGCTCGGGCTCGTGCACGGTGGGATCCAGGTCGTGGACCAGGGCGACGTCGATCCGGCCGAGGCCGAGGCGCTGCATGCTGTCCTCGACGGAGCGCCAAGTCGCGTCGTAGCCGTAGTCGAACACCGCGCCGAAGGGCAGGGGGTCACGGAACTCCCTTCCCCGGGATCGGACGAGGTCCGCGCGCAGCAGGCGTCCCACCTTCGTCGACAGGGTGAAGTCGTCGCGCGCCGAGGACCGCAGCACCGCGCCGATACGGTGCTCGCTCAACCCGTATCCGTAGTAGGGGGCGGTGTCGAAGTAGCGCACCCCGAGCGAGAGGGCCTCCCCCACCGCCTCCCGGGCATCCGCCTCGCCGACCGCGCGAAAGAGGTTGCCGAGCGCGGCGCCTCCGAAACCGAGCTGCGTGACCTCGGCGCGGGTCGCGCCGAGCCGGCGCCGGGTGCAGTGTCTCGCGCTCATCGGGGGTTGAGGGTCGAGCATGCGCATCGCCCGGCACGGACGGAAACCGACGACAAGTATGCGATCTCGCTCCGGAGAAAAGTGGGCGGCGTCACGCCGGGCTTCCCTATCGACAACCTGATGACGCCCCATCCTCGGCCCGGCTGCGGACACGACACGGCATCGCGCTCGCGAGCCCGACGGCGAGCCCGAAACGACCCACCCGCCCGCCGCAGGGGGCACAGTGCCCGATTGCACTCGGGCATGTGCGGCCCGGCGCTCGAAAGCCGAGCTTCGTACGTAATCAGGATCGATAATGTCCCGCGCAACATCATTGTACGAGGTACGTCGCAGGGTCTTCGTCAGGCCCCTGAACGACGGCAGTATAAGAGGTCAAGGGCCGCCGGGCGGACGCGCGCACCGTCTCGATCACCCGCAACGAGATGCTGGCCGCCTTCAACGCGGCTGACTCGTTCATTCCGGCCCTCGTCCTGGTGGAGGGGGCGTACGTTCACCACCCCCTCTATCTGCCGAACCCGGTGCCGGTCTTCGGTCCGGAGCCCGGATTCAACGAGGTGTCGCGGGCCATCTCCGCCGAGGCGATCAAGCGTGCGGCCAGCGGCAGGTGACGGGACGGACCGGCAGCGGTGTTGCGGTCGGTGGGGTTCTGATAGTGTCCGGTCATCCACGGCAACGAATTGACTGAATCGCCAACGCGACAGTCGGAGGAGACACACAGTGACCAACCAGGAGAACGAGCGGAGTGCCGGCTCCGGACGCGAACGGGAACGTGCCAGGATGCTCGAGGCGGCGCTTGCCAGACCAGGCATTCGCGAGGTCATGGATGTCTATCGCGGGTGGCAGGAGAAGGATCGGGGGCTGGATTCCTACCGTTCGGCGACGAAGGTCCCCGGGCGCACCACGACATCGAGCTCCTCCAAGGCTCTTTGATCCGACGTGTGAGGAAGCCTCGAAGTGCCCATCTGGAGCGAGATTCTTCCCGAGCTGGCCAATGGCCAACCACCGGACTTCGACGGCGTTCGCCGAAAATACCTCGTCGACCTCCATACACATACCGGGTGGAACGTCATCCTCTACGCGTCCGGGTGGTTGCAGAAGGACCTGTGGTGGGCGAGGCGGCCGCTCGCGGCGTGCCGGGCGGTGTTGTTCGCCCAGCTCGTGGACGACGATCCTTCCGCGTGTCCGTGTCTACTGCTTGACGCCCGGAACGGGCGGCGGCCAAGGTGATGGCGTAAGGCAGGACTGGAGAATGCTGGAGAACCTGTCCGTCAGAACGTTCAAGTCCCTGGAGGATGTGACGGTCGACCTCGGAATGGTCAACGTCTTCATAGGCGCCAACGGCAGCGGAAAAAGCAATCTGCTGGAAGCCCTGGGAATTCTCTCCGCGGCGGCGGACGGCAAGGTCGATGATCAGACCTTGCTCGCCCGCGGCGTCCGTCCGGGTCTTCCGGCACTCTACAAGTCGGCCTTTCCTGCCAGACCCGGGAAGAGGGTTCCGCCCCATCTGTATTTCGGAGCACGCGGCGCGACAGCCGGATATGAAGTATCGCTGCACAATCCCCTGAAGGCACCGGCTCCCGCTTGGCAATTCAAAACGGAGGCATGGGACGAGGCCGACGACCGGCTGGTAGGGCGTTCGCCTGCCACGGCGCGCAAGACCAATCCGGAGCGAGGGTTGGCTGCGTTGAAGGCAGTCGAAACCAGGGAAGGACCCGCGCTCGATCTATTGAGGTTGCTGCAGGGCTACGTCATATACTCACCGACTACCGGGGTCTTGCGTGGCGTGACCCCGGAAACGCAGCCGAGACGGCCGGTGGGCCTCTCCGGAGGAAACCTGCCACGGGCGGTCTCGGAGCTACTCAAACAGCGTCACCGTGACAAGCGCAGCAAGCGGATTTGTCAGGAGGCGTTGGGCCTGATCGATTGGGCCAGCAATTTCGGCTGGACCCGCTCCGGGCGACTACCGCTTTCCCCGACCGCGGCGGCATCGAGGAGCGTAATTCGATTTCGTGATCGATTCATGCGCAAGGATAGAAACGTTCTGTCCGGCTATGACGCCTCCGAAGGTGCTCTGTATGTCCTGTTTCTCGCGGTCGTGTCCGGACACGAAGCAAGTCCTGCGCTGTGCGCGGTGGACAACGCCGATCATGGATTGAACCCGAGATTGGCTCGGTCTCTGATGGAGTATCTTTGCCAGTGGTATCTGGACGCGAGCACGCCGCATCAGATACTGCTGACCACGCACAATCCGCTGGTTCTGGATGGACTGCCGCTGCAGGACGACCGCGTCCGGCTGTTCACCGTGTCCCGGACCAGCTCGGGCCGCACCTCCGTCCGCCGCGTATCGATCGATGACAGTCTGCAGAAGAGAGCGAAGGAGGGCTGGTCCTTGTCTCGATTGTGGGTGATGGGACATCTGGGAGGTGTTCCCGATGTCTGAGCCGTTGCGTGTCGCGGTCGTCGTCGAAGGACCCACGGACGCGATTGTGCTGCAAGCGATAGTGACTGCCTTGCTTCCGGATGTCGAGGTCGTGTTCCAGACCTTGCAGCCGGAGGGGTCCGCCGCCTTCGGACATGCACCATTGGGAAGAACGGGCGTTGGCTGGGTCGGCGTCTATCGTTGGAGTCGTCAAGCAGTCATGGAGGGCCGCAGGACCATTCAGAAGTCGAGTTGCGGGGTTCGAAGTACTGGAATCAGGCG